>JAEUMC010000063.1 GCA_016793415.1 Devosia sp.
GTCAGCCTGCAGTTCCGCATGATGGGCGGCAAGGGAGAACGCTGATGCAGACCCAGAGCCGCGACGTCGCGCCAAAGATCTCCGGCCGCGCCGCCTTCCGCATGGTGCTGATCGCCGTGGTCGGGCTCGCGTTCGTCCTGCCGCTGTGGTGGATAACCATCAGCGCCTTCCGCCCCGAGGAAGATATCTTCCGCTATCTTTCGCCGCTGAGCTGGCAGACCTTCCTGCCCGACCGCTTCTCGTTCGAGCACCTGGTGGCCCTGTGGCAGAGCCCGTTCACCCGCGCCATCTTCAACTCGCTGTTCGTCTCGGCGGCGACGGTGCTGGGTGGACTGGTGGTGTGCACGCTCGCCGCCTTCGCGCTGGCGGTGATCGAGTTCCCGGGGCGGAGCCTGGTGTTCACCATCATGATCGTCAGCTTCCTGATCCCGTTCGATGCCATTGCGCTGCCGCTCTACTACGTGATGCGCGGCCTGCAGCTGCAGAACACCTATCTGGGGCTGATCCTGCCCGGCGTCGGCAACGGGCTGGCGGTCTTCATGCTGCGCCAGTTCTTCATGGCCATGCCCAAGGAACTGCGCGAGGCCGCCATGGTCGACGGCATGGGCTGGTTCCAGATCTTCTGGCGCATCTACCTGCCTTTGACCACGCCCGCACTGATCAGCGCCGGCCTCATCATGTTCATCTTCCAGTGGCAGGCTTATCTGTGGCCGCTGCTGATTGCGCCGGCCACCGAGTTCAAGGTCGCCGGCGTCGCCATCGCGCAGTTTTCCAGCACCTTCGGCACTGCCTATGGGCCGATCATGGCTGGCGCAATGTTCATTTCGCTGATCCCGATGGTCATCCTGGTGGCCTTCCAGCGCTATTTCACCAGCTCGGTTGCCGCCACCGGCAGCAAGGAATGAGCCGAGCCCAGGCCATGACCAAATGAGGAGACTAGACGTGCCCCTGTCCGATGCCGACCGGCTGAAGCTGTTGACCCCGCGCCCCGGCCGGCTGCGCGCCGTGCTCGATACCGACACCTATAACGAGATCGACGATCAGTATGCGCTGGTCCAGGCGGTGCTGTCGCCCGAGCGGATCAAGCTCGAGGCGATCTATGCCGCGCCGTTCCACAACTCGCGCTCCGACAATGCCGGCCATGGCATGGAACTGAGCTATGGCGAAATCCTCGAGCTGCTGCAGCGGCTCGACATTTCCCCCGCGGGCTTCGTCCATCGCGGCGTCAGCGACTATGTCGGGCCAGGCAAGCTCGCCCGCCCCGCCGCCGCCGTCGACGACCTGATCGCCCGCGCCCGCGCCGGCTCGATCGACGATCCGCTCTATGTCATCGCCATCGGCGCCATCAGCAATGTCGCCTCGGCCCTGCTCAAGGCCCCCGATATCATCGACCGCACCGTCGTCGTCTGGCTCGGCGGCCATGCACTCGAATGGCCGCACCAGGTCGAATTCAACCTGAAGCAGGATGTCGGCGGCGCCCAGGTGCTGTTCGACAGCGGCGTGCCGCTGGTGCTGGTGCCCTGCATGGGCGTCACCTCGCACCTGCACAGCACGGTTCCGGAGATCGAGCGCTACATCGAGCCCTGCGGCGAAATCGGCAAGTTCCTCGCCATGCGCTTCAAGGAATATGCCGACGATCATCTGGGCTGGTCCAAGGAGATCTGGGACATGGCGGCGGTGGCCTGGCTGCTCGACGATCGCTGGACTCCGAGCGTCCTGGTGCCCACCCCGATCCTCACCAGCGAGATCACCTACAGCACCGATCGGGCCCGCCACCCGATGCGCTACGTCACCTATGTCGATCGCAACCCGATCCTCAGGGATTTCATCGTCAAGCTGCAGGCCGCCACCGCAGCCGGCAAACTCTAGTCGAGGCACCATGAGTGAACAGATGCACGGCAAGGTCGCGGCGATCACCGGCGCGGCCTCGGGGATCGGGCTCGAATGCGCCCGCATCCTCGTCGAGCACGGCGCGCGCGTCGTGCTGATCGATCGCGACGAGGCGGGGCTGCGCCAGGCAGCAGGCGAGATGGGGCCCGCCGCCCTGCCCCTGGTGCTCGACCTGACGGCGCCGGCCGAGGTGGATGGCCTGCTGCCGAGAGTGCTGGAGCTTGCCGGCCGGCTCGACATCTTCCACGCCAATGCCGGCGCCTATGTCGGCGGCCAGGTGGTCGAGGGGGATCCTGACGCCTGGGATCGGATGCTCGACCTCAACGTCAAGGCCGCCTTTCGCTCGGTGCGGGCAGTGCTGCCGCACATGGTGGCGCAGCAGAGCGGCGACATCATCCTCACCAGTTCGATTGCCGGCCTCGTGCCGGTGGTGTGGGAGCCGATCTACACTGCCTCCAAGCACGCCGTGCAGGCCTTCACCCACACGCTGCGCCGCCAGGTGGCCAAACACGGCATCCGCGTCGGCGCCGTGGCGCCCGGCCCGGTGGTGACGGCACTGATCAGCGATTGGCCCAAGGACAAGCTCGATGCGGCGCTGGCCGCCGGCGACCTGATGCAGCCGCGCGACGTCGCCGAAGCGGTGCTGTTCATGCTGTCGCGGCCGCGCCACGTCACCATCCGCGATCTCGTCATCCTGCCGCAGAGCAACGATCTCTAGCCATGACCGTCAGCTATTTTCTCGGCGTCGATGTCGGCACCGGCAGCGTCCGGGCCGGCCTGTTCGACGCAGCCGGCGCCCTCTGCGGCACCGGCCGGCACCCGATCCGCATGTGGCGCGAGGCCGGCGACATCGCCGAGCAATCGAGCGAGGACATCTGGCAGGCGGTGTGCCGCAGCGTGCGTGGGGCCTGCGCGACAGCCGGCGTCGATGGCGGCGCCATCGCCGGTATCGGCTTCGACGCAACCTGTTCGCTGGTGGTGGTCGGCCCGGGCGGAGCGCCGCTCGCCGTCGGCGATGGGCCGGCCGAGCGCAACGTCATCGTCTGGATGGATCATCGCGCCACCGCCGAGGCGCGAGCCATCAACGCCACCGGGCACCCGGTGCTCGACTATGTCGGCGGCGCCATTTCGCCGGAAATGCAGACGCCCAAGCTGCTGTGGCTCAAGCAGCACCGGCCCGCCAGTTTCGCCGGCGCCTGGCAGTTCTTCGACCTGGCCGATTACCTCGGCTGGCGCGCCACCGGCAGCCTCGCCCGCTCGACCTGCACGGTGACCTGCAAATGGACCTATCTGGCGCACGAGCAGCGCTGGGATGAGAGCTATTTCCGCACCATCGGCCTCGGCGTGCTGGCCGACGAGCATTTTGCCCGCATCGGCACCGAGATCGTCGAGCCCGGCACCTCGCTTGGCGGCCTCGGCGCTGCAGCCGCGGCAGAGCTCGGCCTCGCCCCGGGCACCCCGGTCGGCGCCGGGCTGATCGATGCCCATGCCGGCGGCATCGGCACCGTCGGCAGCGGCGGCGGCTTGGGCAGCATCGCCTCCCGGCTCGCCTATGTGATGGGCACCTCCGCCTGCACCATGGCCTCCACCGACCGGCCGGCCTTCGTGCCGGGCGTCTGGGGCCCCTATTATTCAGCCATGGTCCCCGGGCTGTGGCTCAACGAAGGCGGCCAGTCGGCCGCCGGCGCCGCAATCGACCGGCTGGTGCGCTGCCACCCGGCCTTCGGCGAGGCCGCGGCCCTGGCCAAGGCCGGCGGCGTCGATACCGTCGCCTGGCTGGCTGCCGAGGCCGGGGCGCAGAGCGAGACGCCGTCGGCGGCGGCCCGCCTCGCCGGCCGGCTGCATGTCGTCCCCGATTTCCTCGGCAACCGCTCGCCCCTCGCCGATCCCGCCGCCCGCGCCGTGATCGCCGGCCTCGACATGGACGAAAGCCTCCCCTCGCTGCTCGGGCTCTATATCGCCGGCATCTGCGCGCTCGGCTATGGCCTCAGGCAGATCGTCGAAGCGCAGCAGCCGCAGGGCGTGGTGACGCAGGCCATCGTCATCAGCGGCGGGGCGGGACAAAGCGACCTGGTGCGCCAGCTGCTGGCCGATGCGACCAGCCTGCCGGTCGCCATTCCCGCGACCGATGAGCCGGTGCTGCTCGGTTCGGCCATGCTGGGCGCCGTCGCCGGCGGAGTGCACGCCACCCTCGGCGCGGCCATGACCGCAATGTCACATATCGCCCATACGGTGCGCCCCGCGGCCGGATTCGGCCGCCTGCACGAGGGCCGCTATCGGAGCTTCCTCCGCCTGCAACAGGCGGCGGCGGAGCTCGGGCGCAACGACGAGGATTTGACTTGAACACCATGATCATCGGCCATCGCGGCGCCCGCGACCTGTGGCCAGAGAACAGCCTTGGCGGCTTCCGCAAGCTGCTCGACCTGCCGGTCGAGGGCGTCGAGTTCGACGTGCACCTCAGCGATGCCGGCGAACTGCTGGTGATCCACGACCCCACGCTCGAGCGCACTACCGACGGCACGGGGCCGGTTCGGGCCCTGACACCGTCCGAGCGCGCCGAGGTGAGGCTCGCCGGTAGCGCCAGTGAAGCGATCCCGACGCTGGACGAGGTGCTGGCGCTCTACGCCGCCAGCGATATCGAGCTGCATGTCGAGCTGAAGCGCGATGTCGAGGCCCGCATCTATCCCGGCATGGCGGCCGCGGTGATCGAACGGATCGCGGCGCATGGCGTCGCGGCGCGCACCATCCTCACGTCCTTCGATGTGGCGGAACTCGAGACGGTGCGCACGCTGGCGCCGCAGCTTCGCACCCTGCTCTCGCTCAACCACCGCTCGGCCGAGCCGCTCGGCCCT
>JAEUMC010000069.1 GCA_016793415.1 Devosia sp.
CAGATCCGACCACGGCGAAAGCTCCCCCGCCCCTGCTTGCCCCGTCAATAGCGCCACACCCAGGGCAGAGCCACCGACAAGCACCGCGCGGCGCGAAATGCGATCATGATCCACTCTGCAACTCCCTTTCTGTACCTCGAGCAATGAAAGTCGCCATCAATCGACCAGACAACAACAAGCACAGCACAATCGACTTCACAAGAAAACTATCAACAGGCAGATCATTTCAATATCGACAGCGTCATACAGTAACTCACGTACTCGGCACCGACGACGGGATCTGCCAAGTATCGCGACTGGTTGACGCGGGGGCGGTGTCGGAGTTCCGTCGTCCAGGGCAATGAGCGCAGGTCGCCACCGGCACCACGCCCTGCACCATCAGCGGCGCCGCTGCGGACGCCAGCTTGGTCCGCATCGGCGGCGGGTTTACGTTCGAGCTGCCGGACGGCCTGCTCTCGGGGCGAACTAAGATGGTCGCTTCTCGCCAACGGCAAGTCGCACCAGACCAGCGCCTGGCTTGGGGAAGTTTCCAAGGGTGCGATGCACGCGGAAGATGGCGGACGCACCCTGTCCGATCCCGAAGCTTTTCGGCTCCGCTATTGCGCTGCACCGGCGCCCCCGGAGATCGGAGAGGGCGCCGGTGCGGCTCGCGGGGGTCAGCCCGCAACGGCACCATGGGTCGGGGCCGGCGCGATCATGCCGGAGCGGCCATCGCGGCCACGTCCATGCTCGTCGCCACGACCGCGCTGGTGGTCGTCGCCCCGCCCGGCGCGATCGCCACCGCGATCATCGCCACGCGGACCATGGTCGCCGCGATGCGGGCCGACCAGCGGCTGCAGCACGGCCTTCTGGGCGTCGGTGAGGCTGTTGTAGAGCGCCTCGAAGCTGGGCAGCACGGCGTTCAGCGCGTCGAGTTCAGCGGTCTGGCGCGCCTGTCGATCCTTCAGCACGGTCACGGCATCCGGCGGGGTGGCCGGGGTCGCGCTGGCCGGCTGCAGCTTGGCGCAGCTTTCGGCGAAGCTGGTCTGTGCGGTCAGCGCCGCCGTGCGGTAGGCATCGAACAGCGGCTGTTGCTCGGCGGTGAGCGCCAGTTTGGTGGCGATATCGGCGAGCCGGGTTTCCAGCTGCGTCGCGCCGTCGGTGCTGCAGATCATCCCGGCAATACCGCCGCGCTGGCCCGCCTCGCGGTGCTCGCCCTGGCGCTTGCCGAGGGGGCCGCCATCGGGGCGCATGCCGCCATTGTCGTCAGGCTGCGCCACGCCCGATGCGGCGGGGGCCGCCGTGGCGGACTGGGCATAGGCGCCGGGCGCCAGCGCGGTGAGGCCCATGAGGCCGGCGAGCGCCGTAGTGACAAGGAAACGGGTCGACGTGTTCATGATGGTCTTTCCTCTTGTGGTCGCGGCGGGGTCGCTGCGAACTGCGGCCAACCAACCAGTCCGAGCTGTCGGCGACCTTGCAGCCGCACAGATTTTTCGTAAGGCTGGCGACAGGTTGGCAGGCTAGACCGGCTGGCCAAAGGGGCCCGTGGCGTGCGCATTCTGCTGATTGAGGACGACTATGTGCTCGGCGAGGCGATCCGCGACCAGGTGCGCGCCGATGGCCATGGCGTCGACTGGATGCAGCGCCTCGACGATGCGCGCGCCGCGCTCGACACGGTGGACTATGGCCTCATCCTGCTCGACCTGAGCCTGCCCGACGGTCGCGGCCTCGATCTGCTGAAGCAGTTGCGCCGATCCGGCAACCCGGTGCCGGTGATCATCGCCACGGCGCAGGACCAGGTGGCGATCCGTATCGAAGGGTTGAATGCGGGGGCCGACGACTATCTGGTCAAGCCGTTCGACCTCGACGAACTGAGCGCCCGCGTCCTGGCGGTGGCGCGACGTTATGCCGGGATCGCAGCGCCACAGCTGCTGGTGGGCGAAGCCAGCGTCAACCTCGCCACCCGGACGATCACCCTGGGCAACAAGCCGATCGCCGTCACGGCGCGCGAGTGGGCGGTGCTGGAGCGCCTGCTGAGCCGGCGCGGCGGCATCGTCACCAAGGCCGAGATCGAGGACTCGCTCTATCCGTTCGGCGCCGAGATCGAAGGCAATGCCGTCGAGGTCTATGTCAGCCGGCTGCGCAAGAAGCTGGGCCAGAGCGTCA
>JAEUMC010000085.1 GCA_016793415.1 Devosia sp.
GGCAAGACGCCGGAGGATTGGGAGGATCGCGAGCAGACGCTGTTCCGCGCCACCAACTACGGCGACGATGTCGACCGGCCGCTGGTCAAGTCGAACGGCGCCTATACCTATTTTGCCGCCGACATTGCCTATCACCGCAACAAGTACCTGCGCGGCTTCAAGCACATGGTCAACGTGCTGGGGGCCGACCACTCGGGCTATGTGTCGCGGCTGAAGGCAGCGGTGAAGGCGGTGTCGCACGGCGAGGCCGATATCGATGTGCGGATCTGCCAGTTGGTGCGGCTGATGAAGAACGGCGAGCCGTTCAAGATGTCGAAGCGCGACGGCAACCTGGTGCTGCTGTCGGACGTGGTCGACGAGGTTGGCTCGGACGCCACCCGCTTCATGCTGCTGTTCCGTCGCAACGATGCGGCGATGGACTTCGATTTTGCAGCCGTAAAGGAGCGGACCCGCGACAATCCGGTATTCTATGTGCAGTATGCACACGCTCGGACCTATTCCGCATTTGTCACCGCGGCACAGGTGTTTCCCGAACTCGATGTAAGTCCGACATCGCTCAAGAGTGCCGATCTGTCACTCCTGACCACAGAGGGGGAGCTCGGTCTGATCAAGGCGCTTGCCCAGTGGCCGCGCATCGTAGCTTCAGCTGCGGATGCTCACGAGCCACACCGCCTGGCGTTCTACCTGTATGAGTTGGCAGGTGTCTTCAATGCACTCTGGGCAGAGGGCAACCGCGATGTTGCCTTACGCTTTGTTAACGCCGATGATTCAATGCTGACTTCGGCCCGACTCGCCCTTGTCGGTGCCGTGCGTCAGGTGCTCGTTAACGGCTTGACCCTGCTTGGTGTTAGTGCGCCGGAGGAGCTTTCATAATTCCGGCGCATTGGTTGCTAGAGTTGCCGGCTTGCTCGGCGGGGGTCAGGGCGAGCACCGGGACCACGAGTTTAGGGGGCGCTGCTTTCAATGACAGCGAGACCGCAGCAGATGCCTGATGGCCAGGACAAATCCGACGACCTGATCGCCGAACTCGCCAAACTCATGGCGAACAACGCGCAGGGCGCCGAGCCGGAGGCCAAGCCTGCGCCCAAGCTCGTCACGCTTCCCGAGGCTTCCAGGCCCGAAGGGCAGGGGCCGGCAATGGTCCGCATTCCCGGCATGGATGCACCGGTTGCCGCGACGCCTGCGCCAGCTCCTGCCGTGAGCGCACCGGTGCCGCCAGCTGACCGGCCTGCGCCGATCACGCCCGGCGTGCTGCGCATCCCGGGCATGGATCAGCCGGTCGCCACGACCCCGGCGCCTGCCGTGACCTCGCCCGTGGCGCCGTCGCCGGCACCATCTGTATCGGCGCCCGCGCCGCGGCCGGCCGCTTCTTTCGATTTCGGTACGTTGCCGGCGGCATCGACCAGCTTCAAGCCCGAGC
This sequence comes from Devosia sp., assembly GCA_016793415.1. Taxonomy (GTDB): domain Bacteria; phylum Pseudomonadota; class Alphaproteobacteria; order Rhizobiales; family Devosiaceae; genus Devosia_A. The sequence goes on from JAEUMC010000085.1 coordinate 1,421, forward strand.
CCATGGCCAATTGGCAGGATCGCGAGATCCCCAAGCCGGTGCCGATGCGTCAGGCTGCCGTAGAGACGTCTGCGCCCGTGGCGCGACCCGTGGCGGACATGCCGGCTCCGGTCCGGCCGGCAGTGAACGAACCCTTCCGGCCGGCTCCTGTGCCGGCAGATCCGATGGCCGAACTCGAGGCCGAGCTGGCGCCCAGCGTGAAGGCGGAGGCTCCGGTGGAGCCGGAAGTGAAGGCCCCCGCGCCGCGTGTCGAGCCGAGCTTCTCGGCGCCACGCCCCGCTGCCCCGGCACCGGTCGCCGCGCCGCCGCCCGCGTCACCCATGGTTGAGGCTGCCAAGGCGTCTCCTGCCGATGACAGCTTCGATTTCGACTTCGGCTTCACGTCGGAGCCGCCGACGCCGATTCCGGCCGCCGAGTCGCGGCCGGTTCCGGCTGTCGAGCCGCGTCCGCAGGCTCGGGTTGCGGCGCCTCAGGCGCCCGCTCCAGCTCCTGCGGAGTCTGCCGCTTCAACCGGCGATCCGATCGCCGACCTGATTGCTGCCGAACTCGATTCGGTCGAGGCCGAGATCGTCGAGGAAGCCAAGGTCGAACAGCGCCCGGTGCCGGCGCAGCCGGCAGCCCGGAGTTTCCCGCTGCCCGGCAGCATGCCGGCGCCACGACCGCCGTCAGGTCCGTCGCAGTTCCGTCCGCAGTCGACGCCGATCGCCGCCGCGCCTGCGAATCCGCAGCCGACTTCGCGCCCGGAAGATCGTTTCGGCGTCGCCCCGGTGTTCGGGCCGACCAGCAAGGTGCAGGCGCCGCGGCCGCAGCCGCAGCCGCAGCCGGCCGCCGAGCGCGACCCGATGGACGAGATCGAAAGCCTGATCGGCGAAGCCGTGCGGGTCGAACTCACGAGCGACAAGCCGGTCGCGCCGGCGCCGCAGTCGGCTGCGCCGCAGCCAGCTCCTGTCGTGCCGCCGCTGACCACCGGGTTCGCGCCGCGGCGCGCCGCGATCAAGGATAGCGAACCGCAGGTGCCGTCGGCCGAGGCCGCGATCCTTGCGGCCGCTGCTGCCAGCGGTGCCGAAGTTGGCCGCATCGACGGCGGCATGGCCGCCGAACAGCGGCAGAGCCCATACAAGCGCCCCAAGGCGAAGCCCGAGCGCCGCTCCGGCGGTATGCGCCAGTATG
>JAEUMC010000096.1 GCA_016793415.1 Devosia sp.
CGCCCGGGGCGAGCAGCAGGCCGACGAGCGCGGTGAACACCACCAGCGACATGACCCGCGGCTTCAGCAGCGCGAGATAGTCTTCGACCCGCGCCTCGTGGGCGCGGACCGATATCTCATTGCTGTGGTGCACGTAGGCCAATGTCTCTCGCCTTGGTTGCCGCGGGACCCGAGGGCCCCGCGCACAGTTTCTTGCTTAGTGCTTCGTGTCGGCGCCGATACGCGGCAGCGTCTCGAACTGGTGGAACGGCGGCGGGCTGGAGAGCGTCCACTCGAGCGTGGTCGCACCATCACCCCACGGGTTCGCCGGGGCCGGACGCTTCTTACGGGCAGCCTCGAACAGGATGTAGAGGAACAGCACCAGACCGGCGAAGGTGATGTAGTAGCCGATCGAGGACACGCGATTCCACAGCGCGAAGGCATCCGGATAGTCGATGTAGCGACGCGGCATGCCGGCGAGGCCGAGGAAGTGCTGCGGGAAGAAGATCACGTTCACGCCGACGAAGGTGATCCAGAAATGGATGTTGGCCAGCGTCTCGTTGTACATGATGCCGAACATCTTCGGGTACCAGTAGTACCAGGCGGCGAAGATGGCGAACACGGCACCCAGCGACAGCACGTAGTGGAAGTGCGCCACCACATAGTAAGTGTCGTGCAGGGCGCGGTCGGCGCCCGCATTGGCCAGGATCACACCCGTCACACCACCGACGGTGAACAGGAAGATGAAGCCGATGGCCCACAGCATGGGCGTGCGGAAGGTGATCGAGCCGCCCCACATGGTGGCGATCCAACTGAAGATCTTCACGCCTGTGGGCACCGCGATGACCATGGTTGCCGCCACGAAGTAGCGCTGCACGTCGAGCGACATGCCCACGGTATACATGTGGTGCGCCCACACGATGAAGCCGACGCCGCCGATGGCGATCATGGCGTAGACCATCGCGAGGTAGCCGAACACGGGCTTGCGCGAGAAGGTCGAGACGATGTGGCTGATGATGCCGAAGCCCGGCAGGATCAGGATGTACACTTCGGGGTGACCGAAGAACCAGAACAGGTGCTGGAACAGGATCGGATCGCCGCCGCCTTCAGGAGCGAAGAAGGTGGTGCCGAAGTTACGGTCGGTCAGCAGCATGGTGATCGCGCCGGCAAGCACCGGGAGCGACAGCAGCAGCAGGAACGCGGTGACCAGCACCGACCACGGGAACAGCGGCATGCGGTGCAGCGTCATGCCTGGCGCACGCATGTTGAAGATCGTGGTGATGAAGTTGACGGCGCCAAGAATGGACGACGCGCCGGCAATGTGGAGCGACAGGATGGCAAAGTCCATCGCTGGCCCCGGCTGGCCTGATGTCGATAATGGCGGGTAGATGGTCCAGCCGCCGCCGACGCCGTGCGCGCCTGCCGGCCCTTCGAAGAACAGCGACAGGATGAGCAGCAGGAAGGCCGGCGGGAGCAGCCAGAACGAGATGTTGTTCATGCGCGGGAAGGCCATGTCCGGCGCGCCGATCATCAGCGGCACGAACCAGTTGCCGAACCCGCCGATCATCGCCGGCATCACCATGAAGAAGATCATGATGAGCGCGTGAGCGGTGGTGAACACGTTGAACATGTGCTTGCCGGCATCGAGCGCGGCATCACCCTCGGCGCCGTAGACCATGGCCGCGAGGCCGTGGAAGATCTGGATGCCCGGTTCCTGCAGCTCGAGGCGCATGGCACCGGACAGAAGCCCACCGATCACCCCCGCGCAGATCGCGAAGATGAGGTACATCGTGCCGATGTCCTTGTGATTGGTGGAATAGACGTAGCGCCGCCAGCCGGTCGGATGTCCATGATCATGCGCCGCGGCGTGGCCGTGGCTGTCATGGGCTTCCAAAGCGTGAGTATCGGCCATAGTGAGCGATCCCTTTATCGAATTCTCGCTGCGCCGGGTCGAGGACCCGCGCACGGGTCCTTAGCTGAGTGCAGGCAGGGTGGCGTTGGCGTCGTCGACGGTACCCGCCTCGAACGCCGCCATCCAGGCCGCAAATTCTTCCTTCGTCACGACACGCACCGCGATCGGCATGAAGGCGTGGTCCTTGCCGCATAGCTCGGAGCACTGACCATAATAGATGCCGGTCTTGCGGGCGTTGAACCAGGTCTCGTTGAGCTTGCCGGGAACCGCGTCGATCTTGATGCCGAACGAGGGCACGGCGAAGGCATGGATCACGCCCGACGGGTCGGCGGTGATCTGCATACGCACGGTGGTGTCGACGGGAACGACCAGCTGATAGTCGACGGCGAGCAGACGGGGCTGCACCGGCACCTGGGCCAGACGCGCTTCCTCGGAAAGGATCGAGGACGACATCGACTTGCCCTGGTCGACGTACTCGTAGTCCCAGTACCACTGCTGGCCGGTCGCCTTGACCGTCAGCTCGGCGGCGGGAACTTCGACGTCGCCGAACGAGAAGATGTTCGAGCCCAGATACTTGCGCTGTCCATCAGGAACGGTGAGCTGATCGGTCAGCACCGCGAAGGAGGGGATCGCGATGATCACGAGGATCAGGATCGGCACAACCGTCCAGACGATCTCGACCAGGGTGTTATGCGTCGTGGTCGACGGCTTGGGGTTCGCCTTGGCGTTGAAGCGCACGATCACGACGATCAGCAGCACCAGCACCAGCAGGGCGATAAGCACGGCGGTCCACAGCAGCGGGCCATCGTGGAAGGCGTGGATGGAATCCATGATCGGGGTCACGGAGGGCTGTAGCCCGATCTGACCCGGCACCGGATGGCCTTGCTCCTGCGCACTCGCCATCAGCGGCGCGAATGCGAGGGCTGCGGCTCCCAGCGAGCCAATCGAACTCAGTAGTTTGCCGGTCACCTAAAAAACCCCCTTGAGATCCCGTCTGGTCCGGTATTCTAGCGCGGGTTGAGGTGGGCAATTGCGGCATAGCGAAACGCCGCCCCGACTCAACCTCGGAGCGCTTGAAACTTGGAACGTGTCTAAACCACATCGGCAGACCCAAGGCAATTCATGCCTCTCGTCGCACCGTGCGTCAAAACGCACCTTTCTCGCCGATGTGGCTGCCGCCTCACGCTCGCCTTGATTGGCAGGCGTTTATCCGCGGCATCCCGCGGGCCGGCTTGTTGACAGCCGTGCGGGGTCAGCCGACTAAGAAGCAGAGCCGCCGAAACGCGGGATTCGTTATGTCACATATAGAGAGAGTGGATCGGTGCAGCCAATCCTCGGGCTTGTTGTTCGGACGTTCTCGGTACTGGCGATTGCCGCGGGACTGATGTCCCCTGCCCTGGCGCAGGGCGTGGTCAAGGCGCAGTACGGCGACTGGCAGATGAGCTGCGATACCCCGCCGGGCGCCAGCTTCGAGCAATGCGCGCTGATCCAGAACGTCTCGGCTGAGGACCAGCCCAATGTCGGGCTGTCGGTGATCGTGTTGAAGACGGCCGACAAGCAGGCGCGGCTGCTGCGCGTCCTGGCGCCGCTCGGCGTGCTGCTGCCCAACGGGCTGGGGCTCAACATCGACGGCGCCAATATCGGCCGCGTGGCGTTCGTGCGCTGTCTGCCCAATGGATGCGTCGCCGAAGTGGTGCTCGACGACGAGCTGATCACCAAGCTGACCACCGGCAAGAGCGCCATCTTCTTCGTGTTCAAGACGCCGGAAGAAGGAATCGGCATCCCGGTGTCGCTCAACGGCTTCGGCGACGGGTTCGCGCAGCTTCCATAAGGACAGACCCGCGATGGCCCCGGTACGGCAGATGCGCCTGAGCGAGGCCCATGTGGCCCGAATGGCGCTGCTGGTGACGCCGGATGGGCCGCTGCCGCCGGCCGAAACGGCGACCGACGAGGACTTCCGGCAGTTCACGCAGGACATTCTCGCCGGCAGCGACGGCTCGGACCAGATCTGGGTCTTCGCCTATGGCTCCTTGATCTGGAAGCCGGCGTGCGACTTCGTCGAGATCCGCACCGGGCTGCTGCGCGGCTGGCATCGGGCCTTCTGCCTCGGCTGGAACACCTGGTTCCGCGGCTCGGAGACCAATCCCGGGCTGATGCTGGCGCTCGACCGAGGCGGCTCGTGCAAGGGGGCGCTCTACCGGCTGCCGCCAGGCGCGGCCGAGGAGAACATCGAAAAGCTCTGCCGGCGCGAAATGGGCCGCAAACCCTCGCCGTTCCCGCCGCGCTGGGTGACGGTGACGACCGAACAGGGTCCGGTGCGGGCCTTCACCTTCTGTATCGATCGCAACAGCGGACGCTATGTCTCAGGACTGAACGAGGCGCAGATCGCCGACGTGCTGGCCAGGGCGGTCGGCTCGCGCGGTTCGATGGTCGAGTACCTGTTCAACACGGTCAGCCACCTCGAACAGCTCGGCATCCACGACCCGCATTTGTGGCGGCTGCAGGAGCTGGTAGCTGAGCGGCTGGATGGTTCGCGCTAGACGCCCTGAAGGCTGTCTTCATGACCGGCTCTGCCGCTTCTCCCCTCAGGGAGCCGGACGAGGGCAGTGCCCTCGCCGGGAGGTGGCGCGAAGCGCCGGATGAGGGGTGAAGCGGTGCAATGCGCGCTCGCTGAGAAGCTGAACCCCTCACCCAGTTCCGCTACGGACCTGACGGTCCTAGCTGCACTACCCTCTCCCCCCGCGGACGCACTTGCGTCCGCTAGAAGGGGCGAGGGGTTGCAGGTCCGGCGCTACAGACCCATCAAACAAAAAAGCCGGACCCGAAGGTCCGGCAGTTCATCAGGAAACAGAGCCGGCGGGTGAGCCGGCCCGAAGATGGCACAACTGGGGTTGAGCCAAGGATGAGGCTGAAGCCCTGACGGGAATTTCCCTTGCGGGAAATCCTCAGGGGTTGAGCCAATGGCGGGAGCTTTCAGCACGCTTCTGCGACAGCTTGTAGCCGGGGCGCTGGCTGGGGCTATCGAGGGCTTCGAACAGATCCTGGCGGTTGATGCCGAGATCCTCGAGGCGGGCCGTATCGTACTCGAGAAGCGACTCGAAGGCGACGCGGCGAGCACGTGCAGCCCGGGCTTTGGCGAACCAGTTCACCAGAGCGCGCAACGGGTTGGACGACGCGGCAGCCATCGACGGCCGCTCGCTCGAAAGCAAGTGGACCATAGTCGTTCTCCAATTTCATCTTTGCCCGGGCAGGGAGTGCCGGGGCGGGGCAAGCGATCACGCGTCGCCGCTAGCGACTTCGGCGTCGCCACTAGCGATCGCGAGATCACCGATGACGCCTGATATGAGCCCTTGCCTTGTATTCGTCCAACAAATAGATTTCATCTCGATCATCAAATTTCGTGATGGAGAAACGGGATGAGCACTCCCCTCGATCTCGACCAGTTGCAGAGCTTCTGCGCCATCGCAGACTGCGGCAGCTTCACCGAGGCGGCGCGCCGGGTGAACAAGACGCAGTCCGCCGTGTCGATGCAGATCAAGCGGCTGGAGGAACGGCTCGGCCAGGCGCTGCTCAGCCGCGACGGGCGCACGGTGGCGCTCACCGAGTATGGCGATGCGCTCTATGCGCGGGCGCGGCGCATGCTGAGGATCAATGCCGAGATCATGGACGTGTTCTCGGACGGTGACCTGAAGGGCTCGATCCGCTTCGGCGTGCCGGATGACTATGCGGTCCGCCTCTTGCCGGTGATCCTTTCCAGCTTCCAGCGCACCCACCCCAAGATCGTGGTCGACGTGCGCTGCCAGCCGTCGGAAGAGCTGCTCGATGGGATGAAGAAGGGGCGCTACGACCTGATCGTCTTCACCCAGGGCACCAATCATGAATACGGCGAGATGTTCCGCACCGAGCGGATGTTCTGGGTTGCCTCGCATGGCGGGCAGGCGTTGGCCACCGAGCCGCTGCCGATCGCCGGCGGGCTGCATTGCTGCTGGAAGGAGAATGCGGTCGAGGTGCTGAACCGCATCGGCCGCGACTATCGCATCGCCTACACCTCGTCGAACGCCATGGCGATCGCCAGCGCCGTACTGACCGACCTCGCGGTCGGGTTCCTGCCCGAGAGTGCGTTGCAGCCCGGAATGCGGGTGATCGCCGAGGACAAAGACCTGCCGCGGCTGCGCGACGCCGAGATCGCCATCATGCGGGCGAGCCACGCCTATGGCGGCATCTATGATGCGCTCGCCAGCCACATCGTCGCCAGCATGGGCAACCTCGACGGCAAGGACAGCCTGCCGATGGCGGCGGAGTAGGTGGGGGCAAGAACTCCACGTCCTGCCCTCCAAGACCCCCTCTCTTGCGATTTCTAAGGCTTAGCCAAACGGCTAAACCTAAGAAATCGCTTTCTCCCCCGCCAAGGGGGAGATGTCCGACTGATACTCCAGTGCATCGGCGAGGCACCGATCTTCTCCCCCTTGGCGGGGGAGAAAGCGAAAACTTGGGCTTAGCGCAGCTAAGTCCTTAGTTTTCGCAAGAGAGGGGGGCGTGGGGAGCCCCGATCAGCGCTTCCCGTCCAGCAACTCGTTCAACTCCGCCTGCAACCGCGTCCGGTTGGCCTCCACCGCCCGCTCGAAGGCCCGCGCCTGGATCAGGCGGGCGGCCGGGGTGGTGGCGCGCGGGTCGAGGTGCTCGCGCAGCGCTTCGGCCATCTCGGTCTGCAGGAACGTGCCGATCTCGAGGAACTGCATGATCGCCGCCAACTGATCGGGCGTGAAGCGGGCCAGCATCATCGGCCCGGTCTTTTCATAGTGACCGAAGATGCGGCGGGTGATGGCCTGCATGTCCTCGGTCAGCTCGATCCAGATCTTGCGCCGGTCGAGGGTGTCCCGGGCCCGGACCACGTAGCCCGCCGCTTCCAGTCGATCGATCACCGCGGTGACGGCGCCGGTGGTGAGGCCGCTGTCGTTGGCGAGCTGGCCGGCGCTCACCCTGCCCCGCCGGTCGATCAGATCGAGGCAGCGGCCATCGGTGCGATTGATTCCCAGGAACTGCGTCAGCGTCTCGTCGAACAGGTCGTTGGCGGCCTGGCTGGCGCGCGTCGCTTCCTTGAATTCCAGGCCGAAGCCTGCGGCTTCAGTTTCTCTTGACTCGTTGATATCTTGATCCATAAGATAATTATACGATGAGATATCCGGGAAAGCAAGATTTCCGGATGTCGCATGCGGCCGTCTGGCGACGAGCAACCGAAATCAAGCCGGTCGACTGCCAAACCAGCATGAAGACCACGCAACCCAAGACTACGCAAAATGACGGCCGGAGGGCCGGCATATGAAACCGCAATCGCATCCATTCCAGCCGATCCGGCGCATGCCGGCCGTGCTGATCGCCGTGCCGAACAATGACAACGAGGCGCAAGTGACCAACACCATCATCGAGGCAAAGGGCCTCAAGCGAAGCTTCAAGGCGAAGGGCGCCAAGGGCAAGACCATAGACGCGGTGCGCGGCATCGACCTCAGCGTCCGCGAAGGGGAGATCGTCGGCTTTTTGGGACCGAACGGCGCCGGCAAGACCACGACGCTCAAGATGCTCTGCACCCTGCTGAAACCTACCGATGGCTCGGCAACCGTGGTGGGCGCAGACCTCAGACGCGACCCAGTCGAGGTGCGGCGGCGCATCGGCTATGTCAGCCAGGCCGGCTCGACCTCGCCCGAGGCGAGAGTGGGCCAGGAGATCGTCAGCCACGCACGGCTGTATGGCATCGACAAGCAGGTGGCGATCCAGCGCGGCAAGGAACTGCTGGCGGCGCTCGACCTGGGCGAGATCTGGGATCGGACCTGCGGCTCGCTGTCGGGCGGGCAACGCCGACGGCTCGATATCGTGATGGGTCTGGTGCATCAGCCAAGGCTGGTGTTCCTCGACGAGCCCTCGACCGGGCTCGATCCGCAGAGCCGGGCGAACCTGTGGAATCACATCAGGAAGCTTCGCGACGAACTCGGCACCACGGTGTTCCTCACCACCCACTACATGGACGAGGCCGACTCGCTTTCCGACCGGATCCTGATCATCGACCATGGCACCATCGTCGCCGAAGGCACGCCGACCGAGCTCAAGAAGCGGGTGTCGGGCGACACTATCACGCTGACGCTGCGGAGCGAGGCGGACGCGACGTGGGCGAGCCAGATTGCAGGACGTCTGCAGGGGGCGGACGCGCCGGCGACCGAGGCGCATGTGGTGCGCTTCCATGTGCCGGACGGCGCCACGGCGCTGCCGGTGCTGCTGGGCGACCTCACCAAGGCGGGGATCGATGCCATCGGCGTCGACGTCAACCGCCCTACCCTCGATGACGTGTTCCTGACGCTGACCGGCCGGTCGCTCAGGGATTAGGAGAAGACACATGTCCTTTGTTCGCGATACCTGGATCATCTTCGAGCGCTCGATGCTGCTGGCGCTGCGCCAGCCGGAATGGGTGGTGATCGGGCTGATGCAGCCGGTGCTCTATCTCACCCTGTTCGGCCCGCTGCTGCAGACGATCGCCGCAACCTCCGGTTTCGAGGGCGACGCCTGGCAGGTGTTCGTGCCGGGGCTTCTGGTGCAGCTCGGGATTTTCGGTGGGCTGTTCGTCGGCTTCGGCATCATCGCCGAGTGGCGCTCCGGCGTCATCGACCGGCAACTGGTGTCGCCGGCCTCGCGGGCGGCGATCATCACCGGCCGCACGCTGCGTGACGTGGTGGTGATCCTGGTGCAGGCTATCGTGCTGGTCGGGGCGGCCTTCTTCATGGGCCTGCGCGTTCCGGCCGGGGCGCTGCTGATCGGGCTGGTGCTGGTGGCGCTGCTGGGCGCGGCGTTCTCGTTCATCTCGAACGCCATCGGCATGGCGACCAAGAGCGAGGATGCGCTGGCGCCGATCGCCAATACGCTGGCGCTGCCGATCCTGCTGCTTTCGGGCATCCTCCTGCCGATGACGCTGGCGCCGGCCTGGCTGCAGGTCGTGGCCAACTTCAACCCGTTCAAGCACATCGTCGAGGCGCTGCGCGCCGTGTTTCTCGGCCATTTCAGCGACCCGATCGTGTGGATCGGCTTGCTGCTCGCGGTGGTGCTGGTGGTGATCGGCGCCTGGGTCGGCAGCCGCGTGCTGACCGCGCAGACGAAGTAGCTAGGCGGCCTCTGCGCCCGGCCGGCTTCCGAAGCTGCGGAAGCTGCGCCGGGCGAGCGGCAGGAGCGTTGCGGCGACGTAGGCGAGGCCGCTCAGCCAGAGCGTCGGCGCGAGACCGACAAGTGCGATGAGCGCGCCGCCGACCAGGCCGCCGAACGGGATCAGGGCCCAGGCCAGCGCCCCGACCAGAGCGCTGGCGCGACCGATCATCGCGGCAGGGATGCGCTCCATGATGACGGCGTTGACGATCGGATTGATGAAGCCGGCCGCGAAGCCGCCAACCGCCAGCGTGACGAATACCGCCAGCAATGGTGCGTCGATGGCGAACACGGCGAAGCGCGGCAGGCCGGCAAGCAGGAAGGCCACGGTGTAGACCGTAAGCCGCGGCAGGCGCTCACCGGTCGCCGTGGCGATGGCAGCCCCGGCGATGGAGGCGGCGGACATCACGGCAAACAGGAGCCCGAGCAGCGCCGCATCAAAGCCCGCCTGCCGGGTCCATACCGGCAGCAACACGGCGGACCAGGCGGCATCGAGCAGATTGGTGGTGGTGATCATCACCACGATGCCGACCAGCAGCGCATCGCGACGGATGAAATCAAAGCCTTCGCGCAGTTCGGCAAAATAGGAGCCGCGGGTCCCGACGGGCTCGCGATCGAAAATCGGAATGCCGACGGCAACCACCGCCGCGGCGAGAGCAAAGGTCAGAGCGTTCAGCGCCAGGGCGAGGCCGGGGCCGATGAGGGCAATCAATCCACCGGCCGCGGCCGCGCCGACCGTGGACGCAAGACGCTCGATGACACCGGCGACGCCGGTGACACGCTCGAGCGGCACGTCAGCCAGTTTCGCAATGGTGGGGACCATCGAAATCTTGGCGGCATCCGACGGCCCGCGCAGAATGCCCATGGCAACGACGATGGGAAGCAGCAGCTCGAAACCCAGCCACCCGACGAGCGCCAGCAGCGGAACGAGACCGACCACCACTACCG
>JAEUMC010000134.1 GCA_016793415.1 Devosia sp.
GAGCAGTACGAGCAGACCGTCTCGTTGTCCTTACCCATGTCGATATAGATGTGCGGATGATCGAACGGGGGCAGGGCGCCGACGCACATGAACTCCTTGGAGCCGACCTCGATACGCGCCAGACCCTGGGTGTTGTGGAAATGCGGGGTGCTCTCGTGCGCCATCGGCTGGTCCTCGGGTTCGAATTCGGCCGGAACATAGCCAACGCGCGACTGATTTGGAAGCACGGCGGCGGATCGATGAACCCGGGCTGAGTGCGTTGGTGGCCGCCCGTTCAGTCACGCCTGCTACCCATTGCTGACCGATGCACGTAACGCATTGAACGCAATGAGGGAAAAATGAAGTCGAGCATTCTTGGCGCGGTCGTTGCCGCGTTCGTGTCGTCTGCCTTGACGCTGTCTCCGGCGGTTGCCGGGGGCAACTTTGTTGAGCGCAACTACCTCGGATGCGCCACAAAGTCCGAGATGTTCGGCATCCTGCGGTCAGCCGGGCTGAAGCCGAAGAAGATCGTGAAAGTGGGCGACAACTTCGTGCTCATTCGCGCCATCGAACTCAGGACCGGCGATCTTTACGACTACGCCGTGCTGCCGTGTCAGCTGATGATCGACGGTCGCTTCCCGGTCAAACGCTGACCGAAGGTGCAGGCAGTTGCTCGACTGGTGCGACGGGTCTAGACACGACCTCCAATCATGAGGCCGCTTCCTTGCTCCAGTTCAGCTCCGCCGGAATCTCGATCGCCTATGAAGTGCACGGCGAGGGCAAGCCGATCCTGTTGATCCACGGCTTCGGCTCGTCGGGCAAGGTCAACTGGATCGACACCGGCTGGGTGGAGACGCTGGTCGAGGCCGGCTACCAGCCGATCACCTTCGACAACCGGGGCCACGGCGCTTCGCGCAAGCTCTATGATGCGCAGCTATATTTCGCCCACGAGATGGCCAGGGATGCCAAGCGCCTCCTGGATCATCTCGGCATCGTCAGGGCCCCGATCATGGGCTACTCGATGGGGGCCCGCATCGCCGCCTACCTGATGCTGCAAGACCCTGGCGCCGTCAGCTGCGCGGTGTGGGGCGGCATGGGGCTGAACCTCATTTCCGGCCTCGAGGACAGCGAGGAGATCATTTCCGCCCTCACGGCCGAGTCGCTGGATCAGGTCACCGGACGGACCGGGCGGCAGTTCCGCATCTTTGCCGACCACAACAAGGCGGACCGCGCCGCGCTCGCCGCCTGCATGGTCAACTCGCGCGAACCGATGCGCGAGGCCGATGTCAGGCGTATTACCCAGCCGGTGCTGGTGGCGGTAGGAAGCGACGACGATATGGCTGGCTCGGCTGACGGCCTCGCGGCGCTGCTGCCGCAAGGCGAAGCCTTCACCATCGAACGCCGCGATCACATGCGCGCCACCGGCGACAAGCAGTTCAAGGCGGCCGCACTGGAATTCCTCGCGCGACACGCGGCGGAGTAACCATTCAAGGCGAGTTCAGCTGAGGCGAACCAATCTGTGCGCTATGGGTTGGTATCGGAGCACGTTTTGGCTTATATCGGCATCCGCCGATGGAGAGCGTTATGAGCACGAATTTGAAGACGGCCAATGTCACGGCCATGGACCCGGTGTGGGACGCGGTCGTCTCGGGGGCCCGACAGGTGGTTGCCAGCGAGCCGTCGCTGACCAATCTGCTTTATTCCAACGTGCTCAATCATGACTGCTTCGAGGACGCGCTGGCCCATCGCCTTGCCGAGCGGCTCGACCACCCCGACGTCTCGGCCGACCTGATCCGCCAGGCGTTCCGCGAGGCACTCGACTCGCGACCGGAGATCGGGCTCGAGTCCCGCGCCGACCTGGCGGCGACGCTGGAACGCGATCCGGCGCTGCACAAGGCGGTCGACTGCTTCCTCTATTTCAAGGGCTTTCACGCCATCCAGACGCATCGCTTCGCGCATGCGCTGTGGCTGATGGGGCGCAAGGATTTCGCGCTCTATCTGCAGAGCCGTTCGAGCGCGGTGTTCCAGGTCGACATCAACCCCGCCGCGCGGATCGGCAAGGGCATCATGCTCGACCATGCCACCGGTTTCGTCGTCGGCGAGACCGCCACCATCGGTGACAACGTCTCGATCCTGCAGGGCGTGACGCTGGGTGGTACCGGCAAGTCCGAAGAGGATCGCCACCCCAAGATCGGCAACGGTGTGCTGATCGGGGCCCATGCGGTGGTGCTGGGCAATATCCGCGTCGGCGATTGCGCGCGAATTGGCGCAGGGTCCGTTGTGGTCAAGGAAGTGCCGCCGCGGGTCACTGTGGCCGGCGTTCCGGCGCGCATCATCGGCGAGGCGGGCACGCCGCATCCGGCCTCGGTGATGGACCAGTTGGCCGTGGTGCAGGATCTCACCGGCTGATTCTCCGGCCTTTTCGTCGGCGCCTCGGGTTATTTGCGCTCCTCATCGCGGAAAAATGCGTGGCACGGGATTGCCCGCCGGGGCGCAATGCCTATTGTGGCGATCCCAAATCGACCCCGCGCATGCCCTTGAAGGAGCCGCCGTGAACCATCCTGAAATCATCAAGCTCCAGAAATTTCTGCAGCAGAAGTTCGGCAATCGAAACATCGACGTTCGTCCGCGCAACAAGCAGAACGACAGCGTTGAAGTGTATCTGGGCGAGGAATTCCTCGGCCTGATCTACGTCGACGACGAGGACGGCGACCGGTCCTACAACTTCCAGATGGCTATTCTCGACGTCGACCTCGACGAGATTCATTGAAGTCCATCTGCACGGCGCGCTCTACAGCGCGCCGATCTGCCCCAGCCTGGCGGTGAGTTCCGCATCGAAATCACGCCAGTGCTGCAGCGCCGGTTCCGGGAAGGCGTACACCGCCGCCACTCCGGGCCCGAGATAGACCGTCCTCAGGCACTGGCCGGTGGCCGCCGAGGCAATCGGCTTGGAGCACTTGGCGACGAACGGCTCGGCCGACAGCGGATCATACCAGACCACTTCATCCTGATAGCCGCCATCGGCCCGCAACGGTTTGCCCACCAGACCGGGCGGGCCGCTCAGTTGCTCAGGCAGGAACTGGTGCAGGTAGACGCCGTCGAGCAGCGCGGCGCTCGGCCGGGCCCGGCTGCGCGGCAGCAGCGTCACGTCGACCGGCTCAATGTGACCGTCGTCGCCGAACGGCAGCTCGAAGCGCAGGTCGATCTGCTTGGCAAAGCCCTCGATGCGCTGCTCCTCGTAACGGAACCAGGAAAGCGGAATTTCCAGATCGCGACCGCCGAGCGTGCGGGTGAGGGTGGTCTCGGTGTCGAGCCGGTGGGCCTGGGTGCGGGCACTGCGGCCTGCGGCGTCGATCAGGTAGGCGACACCGATTCCGACGAGAGCCAGCAGCACGGCGATCGTGGCGAGATTGAAGCCGATCGAGTGATGGTTGGGTCTGTGGGCCTGAGCCTCGCCGGCCATTGATGCAAATTAACCAGTGTTGTGTGCGTCAGGTGACAGCCCACTGGGCGCTGGATATGCTTAACAAAGAGTTAAGATGATCGTTCGGGGGGCGCGTGAATGCTCAGGGAATTGCTGTTGGCCGGCTTGATCATGGCGGTTGGGCTCGCCATCGCCGGGGTCGGCACTTACCTCTACCAGTGGCTGGCCAACACCCAGGCGGCATTGCGCTATGACGGCAAGACTTTCGTCCACAGCCTCGGCAATGTGGCGATGAGCTTCGTGTGCGGTCCGTTCATCATGCTGCAGATGGGGTGGCAGCACGATCGCAACGGCACCTTGTCGATCAGCTCGGCGCTGATCGCAGCGTTCGTCGGCTTCGGCTGGGCCTTCATCACCGGCCTGATGTTTGTGGGCAGCTACTTCGCTCTCGTGGCCTAGTCCGCGCCGCCGCCAATGGCGCCCTCCGTTGCAGTGGAGCTGAAGCCGCACGATCGGCTTTGGGCAGGGGCGGTCGCGGCGGAAGCCGAACGGCTTGCCGCTGCCCTTGGCCCTGAACTGCTGGCCGTCCATCACATCGGGTCGACGGCCATACCCGGGATCGTCGCCAAGCCCGTACTGGACATCGTCCCGGTGGTTCGATCTCTTGATGCGCTTGATGATGCTCGGGCGGAGGTGGAGGCCCTCGGGTACCAATGGTGGGGCGAATACGGTCTCGCCGGCCGACGGTTCTGCACCCTCGACGATCCCGCGACCGGCAAGCGCCGCATTCATCTGCACTGCTACCAGCAAGGTGCGACAGCGATCGGGCGACACCTGGCGTTTCGCGACTATCTGGTGGCTCGCCCCGAACTGGCGCGCCAGTACGAAGCCGTAAAGCGGCGCTGCTTCGGGCAGCACCCCACCAGTTCGCACGACTACAGCACCTGCAAGGGCGATTGGATCAGACGCATCGAAGCCGAGGCCCTCAAGGCGCTCGGCTGAGGCTTACTTCGACGCAACGAAGGTGGCGCGGGGATCGACCAGATCCACCCACTGGCCGGCGTCGGCCTGCGACTGGCGCTTGAGATAGGTGTAGGGCGTCTCGTTCCAGACGAGGATACGGCCATCCTGGTTGTCGAGCACCAGGTCGCCACGGTCGGTACGGACCATCAGCACGGCGTGGCCGGTGCCCTTGGCCTCGCGCACCACGGTGACCAGCAGCGTCGACGCGTTCCAGCCGGCTGCGATCAGCGCCTTGCGCTTGGCCAGCGCGAAGTCTTCGCAATCGCCATAGCCGTCATCGGGGTAGGCCCAGTACTCGGCGACCTTGTAGTAGTCTTCGTCGGTGATGGCGGTGACCGCGGCGTTGACGACGTTGTTGACCTCGACGAGTTCGGCCCAGCGGGCCTCGGTCAGCACCATGGCGCTCACAGCGTTCGGGTTGGCCTTGCACTCGCCGCGATGCGACTTGCAGAACTCGGAGGCGCCTACCGGGATGCTGGTGATGCCGCCGGCCTGAGCAAAGGCCGGATTGGTGAAATCGACCTGGTCGGCGTGCGCCGGCATGGCGAGAATGAACGCCGCCATTCCGACTGCGACTGCCGCTGCGATGAACCCTTTGAACTTCGACATCGTGGTTGCCCCCTGACGGAAGCCACGATGCCGGGGGCGAATTGCCCCGAACGAAAAACTGCAAGCTAGTTTTTATGCGAATTCGAAC
>JAEUMC010000948.1 GCA_016793415.1 Devosia sp.
GCTCGTTCACCGATACGGCTTCGAACGAAAGCCAGCGCGCGGCCGATGCCCTGCGCCAGACCCAGGCGACGATGATCCTCGAGATGCAGCAGGCGCTCGAGGCCGCCACGCAGCGCTTCAACGAGACCGCCTCGGCCATGCGCGCCACGGCCAAGGAAGTGGGCTCGGAACTCGAGAATACCCGCTCCGAGCTGGCACGCGGCGTGATGGAGCTGCCCGAAGAGACCAAGTCGAGCGCCGCCGCGATGCGCCGCGTCGTGGCCGAGCAGATCGAGGCGCTGGCCGAGCTCAACGCCATCGTGCGGGCCCAGCCGGCGACCCACGACCTCAACGAACGCCGCCCGGCCCCGAGCCGTCCGGCGCGCGACGAGGCCCCGTCGCGGCCCGAGCCGCGCCCGGAGCCGGTCCGTCCGGAACCGACGCGTGCCGCCGAGCTGCCGCGTTCCGAGCCGGCCCGTACCGCCTCGCGCTACACGGCGATGCCGGAGGTTTCGGCTCCGGTGGTCACCGCGCCGCGCCCGCAGCCGGTGGCCGAGGCCAAGCCCGCCGCGGCGGCGCCCAAGACCGAGGAAGGTGGTGGCTGGCTGCGTGACGTGCTGCGCAACGCTTCGGGTCCGTCGGCAGCTGCGGCTGCTCCGACCCCGGCGGCTGCGGCGCCGACCCCTGCTGCCGCCCCGACCGCCGCGCCGCAGAACCTCTCCACGCTCACCGAGGAGATTGCCAAGGCGATGGAACCGTCGGCGCTGGCCGATGCGTGGCAGCGCTACCAGGCCGGCGAGCAGAACGTGTTCTCGCGCCGTATCTACACGCTGGGCGGCCAGGCGACCTATGACGAAGTGCGCAAGCGCATCCAGCGCGACAGCGACTTCGCCAAGACCGCAGCGACCTACATGGCCGAGTTCGAGCAGCTCTTGAAGCGCGCCGCGACAGGTACGAACCCGGCAGGCGAAACCCGCGAGTACCTGCTCAGCGATCGCGGCCGCGTCTACACCATGTTGGCGCACGCCAGCGGCCGTCTCGGCTGAGGCACACCGGATTGACCTCGACTAGGGGCCCGCGGGAAACCGCGGGCCCTCTTTCTTCGGGCCTCAGATCCAGATGTCGTTCCGAGCGGTCCGTTCGCCCGGCGACGAGCCGGTATTGGTGACGCCCCGCGGCTCGATCAGCATCATCTTGACCTCAGTTGCAGCGAAGGGCCTATGCTCCACTCCCTTGGGGACGACGTACATCTCGCCCGGCTTCACCGTCACTGCGCCATCGCGAAAATCGATGCGCAGCTCGCCTTCGAGCACGATGAAGGCTTCATCGGTATCAGGGTGGTCGTGCCAGACGAAATCGCCCTCGATGCGCACCAGCTTGAACTGATAGTCGTTCAGCTCGGCGATGACCTTGGGCTGCCACTGCTCCGCGAACAACCCGTATTTCTGGGCAAAATTGATCGGCTGGTAGGCCTTGGGCGCATCGTTCATCGATCTCTCCTGAGGTTACCTCGAAGAGATAGAGCGCGGCGCCGGCATTGCTAGCCCAGGCGCGCCTCGGCCGGCCGCTTCGGGCCCTGCATGGTGATCGACAGCCAGATCAGCAGCGCCCCGACAAAGGCAAAGCCCGCCGCGATGAAGTAGGCCTTCGCGCCCATCAGGCCGGTGAGCCAGCCGAAGGCGATCAATGCGATGACGCTCATCGCCTGCTGCAGCATCTGAAAGAACCCCTGGGCCTCGGCGGCAATCTCGTCGCTGGTCCAGTTGGCGATGAAGTTGACGCAGCCCATGAAGCCGAGCGCGAAGGTGAACGCGTGCAGCAGTTGCAGCGGGATCAGGAACTCGAGCCCCGGCTGGAAGCCCATGCAGATCCAGCGAAACACCGCCGTGGCGGCCGAGAGCAGGATCAGGCTGCGAGCGGAGAACCGACGGGCGATCCGGCCGAATACGAACATGATGGCCGCTTCGGCGAAGGCAGCCAGCGCCAGCAGCGGTGCGATCAAGTCCGCCGACAGTCCCTGCTCCGTCCACAGCAAGGCCTGGAACGCGTTGAGCACGATGTGGGTGGCATAGACCATCGAGAAGCCGACCAGCGGCAGAAGGAAGAATGGCTTCATCACCGCGCCCAGATGCGTCGCGCCCGCTGCCGGCGGCTTCTCGTCACCTTGGGGAGCCCGGAAGCGCGGCAAGCCGAATGACACAAGGCCGCGCAGGATCGACAGCCCGACGAACATCGGCAGGAAGATGCCGCCGCCATAGGTGCTGATGACCCAGCCGACGGCGAACAGCGTCACCATGTAACCGACCGTGCCCCAGGCGCGGATCGGGCCATACTGCGTGCCGCGCCGCCGGGTCATCCGCATGGTGGCGGCATCGACTACCGGACCGATGACGTTGATGGGCAGGAGCGCCAGCGTCCAGATGATCAGGATGCCCCAGAAGTCGTTGACGTAGAACAGCGCGATCGGGATCAGCGCGCCGAGCGTGCAGCCCAGCACGATCACCTGCCGCCAATCCGGTGCCTTGTCGGCGATGCGGCCGACGACGATGTTGAGCAACAGCGTGACCAGCACCGGCACGGCGTTGATGATGCCGATCTGCTCGGAGGTCAGCCCCTTGTCGGCGAACCAGATACCGCCATAGACGTTGAACGCCGCGCCCGCCATGTAGATGGAAAAGTAGAACGCCGTAGCGCGCAGCTCGGGCGTGATGAACGG
>JAEUMC010000953.1 GCA_016793415.1 Devosia sp.
CACCAAGGGCATGGACGATTTCGCCGGCCATATCAGCGTCTACCCGCTGCCGCATATGCCCGTGATCAAGGACCTGGTGCCCGATCTCACCACCTTCTACGATCAGCACCGCTCGATCGAGCCGTGGTTGAAGACGACGACGCCGACGCCGGAAAAGGAGTGGCTGCAGAGTCGCGACGACCGTGCCAAGCTTGACGGCCTGTACGAGTGCATCCTGTGTGCCTGCTGCTCGACCTCGTGCCCGTCCTACTGGTGGAACGGCGAGAAGTACCTTGGGCCTGCCGTGCTGCTGCAGGCCTATCGCTGGCTGATCGACAGTCGCGACGAGGCAACCGAGGAGCGGCTCGACAACCTCGAGGATCCGTTCAAGCTCTATCGCTGCCATACCATCATGAACTGCGCCAAGGTCTGCCCGAAGGGGTTGAACCCGGCCAAGGCGATCGCCGAGATCAAGCAGATGATGGTGACGCGGGAGTTCGCGTAAGCTGTACGAGACCGTCGCCGAAATCGAGGATCCGTCCGTTGCCCGCGTGCTGATCGCGGCGCTGAAGGCGCATGGGTTTCACCCCAGGGAGGGCGGCGAACACGGCTTGCCCGGGCTCGCGGGGGTGTACGGGCCCAAGGGGATTGCGATCGAACTGCCGGAAGACGAAGCGGCAGACGGCAAGATCCTTACCGAGGCGCTCGTGGCGGAGATGGTGAAGCGGTAGGTCGCTGGTCCGGAGCGCAGGGCCACCCCCACCCTTGATCCGTCCCCACAAGGGACGACAAAGATGTCGCCCTGAGGGGGAGGGAGACGCATACCGAGATTGCGGCCCTGGCTCTCCCTCCCCTTGATGGGGAGCCGGACGAGGCCTGCGGCCCTCGCCGGGCGGTAGCGCAGCTAGGCGAAGCCGTAGCGGAGCTGGGTGAGGTGAGGCCACCGCCTCAATCCCCGTTCCCTAACTCCGCCACATTAATCGCTGCATAGGAAAAGCGGGGCTTTGGCGGTTGACGGCTTTGTCGTTCAGGCTGTATCGCCGGTCACCAATTCTTAACCATCTGGCGGAGCAGGGCCGATGATGAGTTCGAAACGCGCTGGCGTTTCCATTGCCGCAGCCGGTGCACTGGCGCTCGTTCTGAGCGGCTGCGCCTCGAGCGGGGTGACCACCACCAGCATCGCGTCGACCGAGACCATCACGCCGATCCAGAACTCCTCTGTGGCAAGCTCGGACCTCAATGCCCTGCCGGGCAGCACGGTACAGCAGGCCTCGCTCGGCCAGCCGGCGCCGCTGACCCCCGGGCAGCCGGCCGCGGGGCAGCTTGGCCAGCCCGCCCAGGTCGCCAATGCCGACGGTTCGTTCGCGCGGCTCGGTTCGGTGCCGCAGGCCTCTGGCCGCGATCTCTCCACCGGGCTGACGGTCGAAAAACTGCTGGGGGGCTGGACCGTGGTGTCGGGCGCCGAGCAGTGCAAGCTCAACCTGACCCAGACGGCCAAATCCGGCACCTCGCGCTACCGCGCCTCGACGCCGGGTTGCGCGCTGAACGGGCTGAAGGTGGTGGCGAGCTGGCAACTGGTGGGCAACCAAGTGCAGCTGTTCGACGAGAACGGCGACATCATCGCCTCGCTGATCCTCAGCGGCAGCCAGTTCATCGGCACCCTGGCGGGCGGCCAGGGCATCACGATGGTCGGATAAGGTGGCGAGCCAGCGGCGGGGGCACGCGGGCACACCGGTTACCGACAGACTGAACGCGCTGACCCAGAGTGGCGCGCTCACGCCCGATCCATTGCAGTTCAAAGCCGCGGCAGCGCTCGATCGCGTGGCGAGCGAACTCGCGGCGCAGCAGGCGTCGCGCGGTTTCCTCAGCGGGCTGTTCGGCGGGCCGGCGCCGGTGCGCGGCGCGTACCTGGTCGGGCAGGTCGGACGTGGCAAGACCATGCTGATGGATCTGTTCTACGGGCTGGCGCCGACGGAGAAGAAACGCCGGGTGCATTTCCATGAGTTCATGGACGAGATGCACGAGGCGATCGCGGCCTTCCGCAAATCCAGCAAGGGCAAGTCGGAGAACGCCGATCCGGTGGCGGCCGTGGTGAAGCCGCTGCTCGACGAAGTGCGGCTCCTGTGCCTCGACGAGTTCCAGGTGCAGGACATCACCAATGCCATGCTGCTCGGACGGCTGTTCGACAAGCTGTTCGCCGGCGGGGTGACTGTTGTCGCGACCTCCAACACCAGGCCGGACGATCTCTACGAGAACGGGCTCAACCGGCAATTGGTGCTGCCGTTCATCGCCGAGCTGAAGCAGCACGCCGAAATCGTCGAGCTCGATGGTCCCACAGACTACCGGCGGCTGAAGTTCGAGGGCGAAGCGGTGTACCAGTTCGGCGTCGGGCCGGAGGTGGATGCGGCGATGGACCGGCTGTGGCTGAAGCTTACCGGTGGGGTGCCGGGCGAGCCGGCGGAGCTCCATTCACTGGGCCGGACCATCCCGGTGCCACGGGCGGCGATGGGGGCGGCGCGCTTCACGTTCGCCGAGCTGTGCGACAAGCCGCTGGGCGCACGGGATTACCTGAAG
>JAEUMC010000249.1 GCA_016793415.1 Devosia sp.
GCCAGGCGACAGTGACAAGTATCCGCGTTGGAACGTCCTGGCGCGCCGAGAGGGGAGCGGTCCCGGTGAGACGGTGCATTTCAACTCGCACCACGATGTCGTGGAAGTTGGCCGCGGCTGGACCGTCGACCCATTCGGCGGCGAACTCAGGGACGGACGAATCTACGGTCGCGGGACCTGCGACATGAAGGGTGGGCTGGCCGCCTCGATCATTGCCGCCGAAGCCTTTGCCGACGTCGTGCCGGACTATCGCGGCGCCATCGAGATCTCCGGTACCGCCGACGAGGAGACCGGCGGTTTTGGCGGCGTCGCTTATCTCGCCGAGCAGGGCTACTTCTCGCCCGAGCGGGTACAGCACGTCATCATCCCCGAGCCGCTCAACAAGGATCGCATCTGCCTCGGGCATCGCGGAGTCTGGTGGGCCGAGATCGAAACCTTCGGGCGGATCGCCCATGGCTCGATGCCGTTTCTCGGCGACAGCGCCATCCGCCACATGGCCGAAGTGCTGCGCCAGTTCGAGGACGTGCTCTATCCGGCGCTGAGCCAGAAGCGCACTACCATGCCCGTGGTGCCACCCGGAGCGCGGCAATCGACCATGAACATCAATTCGATCCATGGCGGGCAGGCCGAACCTGAAGGCGGCTTTACCGGCTTTCCGGCGCCGGTGGTGGCGCATTCGGCGCGCATCGTCATCGATCGGCGCTACCTGATCGAAGAGAGTCCGGCCGCCGTGCGGCAGGAGGTCATCGACCTGCTCGACAAGCTGAAGGCAGAGCGGCAGGGCTTCAGCTACGAGATCCGCGACCTCTGGACCATCTCGCCCACCATGACCGAGCGGGATGCGCCGGTGGTGCGCTCGGTGGCCAAGGCGATCGGCGAGGTGATCGGCGTCGCACCCGAATATGTCGTCTCGCCCGGCACTTACGACCAGAAGCACATCGACCGTATCGGCCGGTTGAAGAACTGCATCGCCTACGGCCCCGGCATTCTCGACCTGGCGCACCAGCCGGACGAATGGGTCGGGGTCGACGACATGCTGGATTCGGCCAAGGTCATGGCGTTGGCGCTGCTCGACCTGCTCGGGCCGGATCGCGCTCCGTGAGGCTTGCGTGGAAAGCCGTTTCCCGCAAGCTATGCGCGACGCGCAAATCGCGCCGTGCAGCCGGTTCACCTCGGGCCGGAAGCATCCTAGGATCGTCTCAAGGCCGCGGGGGTAAGCGGTCGAAAACAGAAGGGATAATCATGCGCAGATCACTGGTCGTGCTGGCTCTTGCCGGCGCATTGGCAATGACCACCGCGATGACGCCGGCATTCGCCCAGGCGCGGACCGACGTGAAGGTCGGGCTCGTGCTCGAGCCGCCCAGCCTCGACCCGACTGCCGAGGCGGCCGCCGCCGTCGACGAAGTCCTCTACGCCAATGTGTTCGAGGGGCTGACCCGCATCGTCGCCGACGGCAGCGTCGTGCCGGCACTGGCGAAATCCTGGGATATTTCCGAGGACGGGCTGACCTACACCTTCCACCTGGTCGAAGGCGCCAAGTTCCACGACGGCACCGATTTCAATGCCGACGACGTAAAGTTCTCGCTCGACCGCATCAATGCCGAGGGATCGCTCAACGCCCAGAAGGCGCTCTACGCCTCGATCGCTTCGGTGGAAGTGGTTGACCCGGCGACGGTGAAGGTCACGCTGAAGCAGCCGGACGGCAACCTGATCTACAATCTCGCCTGGGGCGATGCGGTGATCGTGGCGCCGGAAAGCGCCGACAACAACAAGACCAACCCGATCGGCACCGGCCCGTTCAGCTTCAAGGATCGTGTCGAGGGCGACAGCATCACGCTCGAGAAGAACCAGGCCTATTGGGGCACCCCGGTGAAGCTCGAAGGCGCGACCTTCAAGTTCATCCCCGATCCCACCGCCGCCTTCGCGGCGCTGCAGGCCGGCGACGTCGACAGCTTCCCGAACTTCCCGGCGCCTGAGACCGTCGCTCAGTTCCAGAACGATCCGCGCTTCCGCGTGGTGATCGGCTCGACCGAGGGCGAAACCGTTCTTTCAATGAACAATGCCAAGCCCCCGCTCGACAACGTCAAGGTGCGCGAAGCCATTGCCCATGCCATTGACCGCCAGGCCATCATCGATGGCGCGATGTTCGGTTACGGCACCCCGATCGGCACCTTCCTGTCGCCGGCCAACCCGGACTATGTCGATCTCACCGCACAGTCGAACTACGACCCGGAGAAATCGAAGGCGCTGCTGGCCGAGGCCGGCGTCACCGATCTGACGCTGTCGCTGAAGCTGCCGCCGGTCGAGGGCTATGCCCGCCGCGGCGGCGAGATCATCGCCAGCCAACTGGCGGCGGTCGGCATCAAGACCGAAGTCACCAACCTCGAATGGGCGCAGTGGCTGAGCGAGGTGTTCACCGACAAGAACTACGACCTGACCATCGTCTCGCATACCGAGCCCAACGATATCGGGATCTTCGCGCGCGACGGCTACTACTTCAACTACGCCAACGCCGACTTCAAGCAGCTGATCGCCGACCTCGCGGTGACATCGGATCCGGCCAAGCGCTCGGAACTGACCAAGGCCGCCGAAAAGAACCTCGCCGACAATTATGCGGCAGGCTTCCTGTTCGAACTCGCCAAGGTTGGGGTCGAGAACGCCAAGCTCAAGGGTATGTGGGAGAACGCCCCCACCCAGGCGACCGATCTCACCGGCGTCTCCTGGGAAGAGTGAGTGTTTGGGAGGCGGGCATTGCCCGCCTCCCACTCTGATGCGTTTGATCACCAGCCCTCCCCACAGCCGCGATGTCATCCCAGCGAAAGCTGGGACCCAACTCACCGCTCGCTCGGGGGGAGAAATGGGTCCCAGTTCTCGCTGGGATGACATCCGTGGGGAAACGACAATCGTGGCCGACTGCACGAACGAGCGCACCAGCTGATGCCCTCCTTCATCCTCGGTCGCCTCGTCTCCCTCATCCTCAGCCTGATCGCCTCGTCGATCGTCATCTTCCTCGTACTCGAGGTCGTGCCCGGCGATCCGGCCCAGTTCATGCTGGGCCTGAATGCGACGCCCGAAGCCACGGCGACGCTGCGCACCGCGCTCGGCCTCGATGGGCCGCTGCTGGAGCGCTATTTCACCTGGGTGCTGGGGCTGCTGCGCGGCGATTTCGGCATCAGCTACACCTACAAGGTGCCGGTCTCCGGATTGATCGCCGACCGCATCTGGATTTCGCTGCCGCTCGCCATCTATGCACTGGCCCTGTCGACGCTCATCGCCTTTCCCGTCGGCATCCTCGCTGCGGTCAAGCGCAACTCGGCCGCCGATGTCGGCATCATGGGCGCGACGCAGGTCGGGCTCGCTGTGCCGAACTTCTGGTTCGCCATGCTGCTGGTACTGCTGTTCTCGATCACCCTCAGGTGGTTCTCCGCCGGCGGCTTTCCCGGTTGGGAAGATCCGCTGCTGGCGCTGAAGGCGCTGACCCTGCCGGCCGTGGCGCTGGCGCTGCCGCAGGCCTCGATCCTCGCTCGCGTCATGCGCTCGTCGCTGCTCGATACCCTTGGCGAGGACTATATCCGCTCGGCGCGGGCCAAGGGCCTGAGCCAGGGCCAGACGCTGTGGCGCCATGCGCTGCGCAACGCACTGATCCCGGTGCTGACCATCATCGGGCTGCAGTTCTCGTTCCTGCTCGCCGGGGCGATCATCATCGAGAACGTGTTCTTCCTGCCCGGCCTCGGTCGCCTCGTCTTTCAGGGCATCACCTCGCGCGACCTGATCGTGGTGAAGTCCGTGGTGATGCTGCTGGTCTTCGCGGTGATCCTCGTCACCTTCCTCGTCGACATCACCTATGCGCTGGTCGACCCACGGCTCAGGAGGGCGACCCGATGAGCACCATCGCTGCTCCCGCCGCCCGCGACAGCCTGCTCAAGGCGGCGCTCCGCTCGCCGAACTTCGTCATCGGCGCGACAATCACCCTGGTCTTCGTGCTGGCGGCGCTCGTCTCGTTCGTCTGGACGCCTTACGACTACCTGCTGCAGAACATCCCCAACAAGCTGAAGCCGCCGTCGGCCGAGCATTGGTTCGGCACGGATCATTTCGGTCGCGATATCTTCTCGATGATCATGGTCGGAGCCCGCACCTCGATTGCGGTCGCCTTCATCGCGGTGACTGTCGCCATGGTGATCGGCGTGCCGATCGGGCTCTGGGCTGCGGCGCGGCGGGGCACGCTGCTCGACGACGTGCTGATGCGCGCCAACGACCTGGTATTCGCCTTCCCGGCGCTGCTGATCGCCATCCTGATCACCGCGGTGTTCGGGCCGGGGGCGATCAACGCCATCATCGCCGTCGGGCTCTACAACATGCCGGTGTTCGCGCGGCTGGCGCGGGCCGGAGCGCTGAGCCTGTGGCAGCGCGAGTTCATCATGGCAGCGCGGGTCTCGGGCAAGGGCGCGACGCGCATCTCGTTCGAGCATATCCTGCCCAACATCCTCAATACGCTGGTGGTGCAGGCGACCATCCAGTTCGCCCTCGGCATCCTCGCCGAGGCGGCGCTGGCCTATGTCGGGCTGGGCGTGCAGCCACCCACTCCGAGCTGGGGCAAGATGCTGGCCGACAGCCAAACCATGATCAGCCTCGCGCCGCACGTCGCGCTCGTCCCCGGCCTCACCATCGTGCTGATGGTGCTCGGGGTGAACCTGCTCGGCGACGGCCTGCGCGATATCTTCGATCCACGCTTGAGGCGGACCCGCTGATGGCGCTGCTCGACGTCAAAGACCTGCAGCTGTCGATCGGCAAGTTCCCGATCCTCAGGGATATCGACCTCTCGGTAGATGCCGGTGAGATTCTCGGTGTCATCGGCGAGAGTGGCTCCGGCAAATCGATGACGGCGCTGAGCATCATGCAGCTCTTGCCGTTCGGCGCGACGACCTCGGGCTCGATCAGGCTCGACGACCGCGAAGTGCTGGGGTTGCCTGATGCCGAAATGCGCAGGATCCGCGGCGGCACCGTCGGCATGGTGTTCCAGGAGCCGATGACGGCGCTGAACCCGGTCAAGACCATCGGCGACCAGGTGGCGGAGACCGCCATGGTGCATGGCGGCCTTGGCCGGCGCGAGGCGCTGGAGGTGGCGCGGCAGACTCTCGAACGGGTTGAGCTGCCGACGTCGCGCTTTCCGCTCGATCGCTACCCGCACGAGTTGAGCGGCGGCCAGCGCCAGCGCGTGGTGATCGCCATGGCTATCGCCATGCGCCCAAAACTGCTGATCGCCGACGAGCCGACGACGGCGCTCGACGTAACCACCCAGGCAGCGATCCTGAAGCTGCTGCAGAAGCTGGTCGACGAAGACGGCATGGGGCTGCTGTTCATCACCCACGATCTCGGAGTGATCGCCGGGCTTGCCGACAAGGTGTCGATCATGCGGCACGGCGAGGTGGTGGAAGCCGGCCCGACCGTCCAGCTGTTCCGCAACCTCCAGCATCCCTACTCGAAGGCGCTGTTCGAAGCCTCCTCGCACGTCCCGCGGCGCGTGCGGCGGGCCTTGGGCGGCGCCACGCCGGTGCTGGCTGTCGATGACGTGGTGCGGGAATACCCGCTGCCGCGCCGCGGTCTGTTCGAAAAGCATAGGGTGCTGCGCGCCGTCGACGGCGTAACCCTGAGGATCGAGAAGGGGGAGAATGTCGGGCTGGTGGGCGAGTCCGGCTGCGGCAAGTCCACCCTGGCGCGCGCCATCATGGCGCTCGAGCCGACCCAGGGCGGCCGCATTGCCATAGCCGGTGAGCCGATCGACCCACAGAAGGGCGCGAGCTTTGCCACGCGCCGGCATCTGCAGGTGGTGTTTCAAGACCCCTATGGCAGCTTCAACCCACGCCACCGCGTCGATCGGCTGGTCAGCGAGCCGTTCCATCTGCTGGGCTCGGCCGCGCCGTCAGGGGCGGAGCGCGACAAGCGGATCGCGCGGGCGCTGGAGGAGGTCGGGCTCTCGGCTGCCGACGCCGACAAATATGTGCATGAGTTCTCCGGCGGGCAGCGCCAGCGCATCGCCATCGCGCGAGCGTTGATCATCGAGCCGAGCCTGATCATTCTCGATGAAGCGGTCTCGGCGCTCGACGTCTCGGTACGGGCGCAGGTGCTGGATCTGTTGGCCGATCTCTCGGACCGGCTGCAACTGAGCTACCTGTTCATCTCGCACGATCTCGCTGTCGTGCGTTCCATCACTGACCGGGTGCTGGTGATGCGGGCCGGCAAGATCGTCGAGGAGGGGGCGACCGAAGAGGTGTTCCGCGCCCCAAAACACCCCTACACGCAGGAGCTGCTGGCTGCGACACCGGACCTCGAAGGCGCGCTTGCCAAGCGCGAGGCTGCAGGCGCATAGCCAACCGCGTGCCCGGCCACGGCAGATATGAGTTCGATATGACCGACCTGAACCTGTTCTTCGATTCCACCAAGTGCTTCATCGGCGGCCGCTGGGTGGCGCCGCAGGGGGGCGATTACCTGCCGATCGAGAACCCCTCGACCGGCGAGACC
>JAEUMC010000289.1 GCA_016793415.1 Devosia sp.
ATGATCAGCGCGCCCAGCGACACGCGCTGCAGCGAGATGCCGAAATAGGCCATGGCGAGAAAGGTGATGGCGAGCACCAGCGGGATCGAGAACGCCACCACCAGCCCGGCGCGGAGGCCAAGGCTGACAAAGCTCACCACCAGCACGATGGCGACGGCCTCGAACAGCGCCCGGGTGAAGCCATCGACGGCTTCCTCGACCACCTTGGGCTGATCGGAAACGAGATGCACGTCGACGCCGACCGGCAGCTCGGCGGTGATCTTGTGCAGCTCCTCGTCCAGCGCCTCGCCGAACTCGAGCAGGTTGCCGCCGGCGCGCATGCCGATCGCGAGCCCGATGGCCGGCGTGCCGTTGTAGCGGAAGAGCGCACTGGGCGGATCGACATAACCGAGGCTGACGGTGGCGACATCGACGAGGCGGAAGAAGCGCTCTCCGACGCGCAAGTTGATCTGCCGAACGCTCTCCTCGGAGGTGAACTGGCCGCCGACCCGCACCGCAACCCGTTCGGGGCCAGCCTGGATGACACCCGACGAGGCGACCGCGTTCTGATCCTGCAAGGTGGCGATGACCTGCTGCGCACTGATCCCGAGCGCTGCCAGCCGGCGGGTGGAGAACTCGAGGTTCACCACCTGATCCTGGGCGCCGATCAGTTCGACGCTGCCCGCTTCGGCGAGGGTCAGCACCTTGGAGCGGGCGTCTTCGACGTAGTCGCGCAGCTGGCGCTGGGTGATGCCGTCGCCGGTGAAGGCATAGATATTGCCGAACACGTCGCCGAAGCGATCGTTGAAGAACGGCCCCTGCACCCCTTGCGGGAAGGTGCGGGCGATATCGCCGATCATGGCGCGGACCTGCAGCCACACCGAGCGGACCGTAGCTGCGGGGGTTTCGTTGCGCAGCGACAGGAACACCGTGGTCTTGCCCGCGGTGGTCACCGAGCGGGTATAGTCCAGCGTCTCGAGATCCTGCAGTTCGCGCTCGATGCGTTCGGTGACCTGCACCGCCACATCCTCGGCCTTGGCGCCCGGCCATTGCGCTGCGATGACCATGGTGCGGATGGTGAAGGCCGGGTCTTCCTCGCGCCCCAGGTGCAGGTAGGAAAACACCCCGGCCACCAGCGCCACCAGCATGAAGTACCAGATCAGCGAACGGTGCTCGAGCGCCCAGTCGGAGAGGTTGAACGACTTCACTGCGGCTCTCCCTCGCCCGCCACGCGCTGGCCCTCGTTGAGGCTGTTGACGCCCGCAATAGCGATGCGCTCACCCGCCGTGAGGCCGGAGCGGACCTCCACCTGACCGTCAGCCGCCGCACCCAGCTCGACGGGCCGAGCATTGACGACGTTGGCGGCCGGGTCGACCACCCACACCGAAGCTGCGTCACCGGCGCGCTTGATTGCCGTTTCGGGGATGCGGATCACCGCATCGGTCGATGCCGCGGCAAGGCTGGCCGTCGCCGTGGTGCCGAGCCAGAATTGCGGCGGCGGATCGTCGATGCCGATCTTCAGGCGCCAGCTGCGGGTGATCGGATCGGCTTCCGGGGCGATTTCGCGCAGCGCACCGTCGACCACGGTGCCGGGGCTCAACTGCGGCGCAACGCGGAAAACCGTACCGACCTCGAGGTTCTGGACGAAGCTCTCGGGCACGTCGATGACGACGTCGCGCGCGTCCGTGCGGGCGACGGTCAGCACAGTCTGGCCCGCCGCCACCACGGCGCCGGGTTCGGCGCCGACCGCGGTCACCACGCCATCAAAGGGAGCCGCGAGGCTTGCATAGGAGCGCTGCTCGGTCGCCTGGGTGAGGCGCGAGCGGGCCTGCACCACATTGGCGAGCGTCGCGGCGCTTTGCTGCTCGGCCTGCTGCAGGTTGGCGACGGTGGTCACGTCGCTCTCGGTCAGCGCCCGCAGCCGGCCCTCGGCGCCGGCCGCATTGGCATACTGCGCCTCGGCAGCCTGGAGGTTGGCGCGCGCGGTCTCCACCGCGAGATCCAGCGTCGTGGCGTCGAGATCGGCGAGCGGAGCGCCGGCACGCACCTGATCCCCTACCCCAACGGCGCGGTTGACCAGTGTGCCGCCCACCCGGAAGGACTGGGTGACGGAGATGCGGGGCGAGACGACGCCGACGAAACTGGCCTCCGCCGTGACCGCCGGTTCGATCAGCATCGACAGCAGCGGGCGGGGCGCCGGCTCCGGCGCCTCGGCTGCCGGTTGGCAGGCAGCCAGCGCCAGCAGCGCAGGGATGGCGACAAGCCGCCGGAGCGCGCTCATGGGGTGCCCTCCTCGACTGTCTTCACCTTCTCACCGGGCGTGAGGAGCTTGCCACCTTCGGTGACGACCACCTGGCCATCGCTGAGCCCTGCGGCGATGACGACGCTGCCGGTGGCGTATTCGGCGACTTCCACCGCAGCGATGGCGACACTGCCATCCGCGTCGACCACCCACACCGCGGGCTTGCCGTCACTCCACCACAGGGCGCTCCAGGGCAGGATGACGCGCTGGTGCGGCAACGATCCGGTGGTGCCGATCACCGGTGCGCCCAGCACCATCTCG
>JAEUMC010000318.1 GCA_016793415.1 Devosia sp.
CATGTAGCTGCCGAGCGACAGCGCTACCGTGGCGATGACGAAAACCAGCCCGAACGCCGTGTCGGTTACGATCTCCACCTGCCGCCCACCCTTGCCATTGCGCCGTCCTGCTCTGCTAGCAAACTTGCGCCTGCCCGTCCAAGCAACCACCTGCCGTAGGCGGCGGTTTCCGTTTGGCGCGGATATGCGTTACGCATTCACCCCCAACCTTGGATTCCCCGATGAGTCCCTTCCACCAGATCCTCGGCAACAACCTCGTTGCCAATGTCACCAATTTCACTGTGTGGTTTGCGCTGACCTTCTGGGTCTATCTCGAGACCCATTCGGTGTTCGCCACCGGCATGATTGCCGGCATCTACCTGGTGCTCACCGCCGCCTTCGGCATCTGGTTCGGCTCGATCGTCGATCACAACTCCAAGAAACTGGCGATGCTGGGCTCGAGCGTCGTCTCGGCTGGCTTCTATCTCCTGGCGCTCGCCGTGCTGCTGTTCTCGCCGCCCGAGAGCTTCACCAACCCCTACAACGCCTTCCTCTGGATCTTCATCATCCTCGTCATGCTCGGCGTCATTGCCGGCAATATCCGCTCGATCGCGCTACCGACGCTCGTTACCGTGCTGATCCCCGAGGATCGCCGCGACAGGGCTAACGGCCTCGTCGGCATGGTCGGCGGCATCGGCTTTCTCACCACCTCGGTGATCTCCGGTTTCCTCGTCGCCTTCGGTGGCATGCTCGCGGTGATGCTGCTGGCGCTGGCCGCGACGGCGCTGGTCTTCGTTCACCTGAGCCTCGTCAGGATCGACGAGGGCCGGACCGAGCCCGACCCCGAAACGCCGGCCGAGCCGAAACGGGTAGATCTCAAGGGTACCATCAAGGTGATCGGCGCCGTCCCCGGCCTCTTCGCGCTGATCCTGTTCGCCACCTTCAACAACTTCCTCGGCGGCATCTTCATGGCGCTGCTCGATGCCTATGGCCTGTCGCTGGTTTCGGTAGAGATCTGGGGCCTGTTGTTCGGCGTGCTCTCCACCGCCTTCATCATTTCCGGCCTGATCATCGCCAAGACCGGGCTCGGCAAGAAGCCGCTCCGCACCCTGCTGCTGGTCAACCTGATCAGTTGGTCGGTGTGCTGCGTCTTCACCCTCCAGTCTTCGATCTGGCTGCTGGCGGGAGGCATGTTCGTCTGGATGCTGCTCGGCCCCTATGCCGAGGCGGCCGAGCACACCACGCTGCAGAAGGTGGTGCCGCCGGAGCGGCAGGGCCGCGTCTTCGGCTTTGCCCAATCGGTCGAGCAGGCCGCCTCGCCGCTCACCGCCTTCCTGATCGGGCCGCTCGCCGAGTTCGTCTTCATCCCGTTCATGACCGTCGGGCTCGGCGCCGAGCTGATCGGCAGCTGGTTCGGCACCGGGCCGGCCCGCGGTATCGCCCTGGTCTTCACCCTCGCCGGCGTACTCGGCGTGGTGATCACCATCATCGCCTTCCGCTCGAAGTACTATCGCCAGCTTTCCGAAGTTTATTCCCGCCCCGGCGAGGGCGAACCCGAAGCCGCGCCGGCGCAGTAGCCGGCCCTTCCCCGAACGAGGATCCGACAGCACCATGTCCACGCCCGCCTCCACGCGCGTCATCGACCGCCTGAAGACTGACCTGAGTTTCCAGATCTCGGTCGATACCGACAGCTTGCCGCTGGGCCTGGCGGTCGCCGAGGCGGCGCTCGGCGCCGGCGTCGATCTGGTCGAGATGGGCACCCCGCTGCTGAAGACCGAGGGGGTGAAGCACGTCGTTCCCGCCTTCCGCGCCCGCTTCCCCGATGCTCTGCTGCTCGCCGACATGAAGACCATGGATGGCGGCGGCTTCGAAGCACGCTCGGTGTTCGAGGGCGGCGGCAACATCATCGATTTCCTCGCCATTGCCGGCGAGGCCAGTGCCCGCAACATCTGCGCCGTCCGCGACGAATACCGCCGGGCCAACCCGGAACTGCCGCGCCTGGTGTTCGCCGATATCCTGTTGCCGCACCAGGGTCCGGCCGACACGGCGGTCGAAGTGGCGCTGCGCATGCTCGATGCCGGCGTCGACGGCATCGGCGCCCACCTGCAGCTCGACGCCCGCCGCGCCGACCCGAGCCTGTTCCACTCGAGCTATCTCGCCGACACGGTTGCGGCGGTACATCAGCGGGTCGGCGCCGTCGCCTCGGTGCAGGTGGTCGGCGGCCTCTACCTCGAGCAGGCCATCGCGCTCGCCAAAGCAGGCCTCCGCGCCTTCGTCATCAGCGGCAATCTCGGTCTCCCCGATGCGCAGGCGCGCTACACCAGCCCGCCGGCCGAGATCGAACAGCACATCGCCGCCTTCATCGCCGGGGTCAGGGCGGCGGCATGAGCAAGCGGCTGTCGAAGACCTTGGCTGCCGAAATCGCCACGCGCACCCTCGAGGTGATCAACCCGGCCAATCGCGGGGTGGCGCTGGCGGCTGCACTCCGTCGGCATGGCTTTGATCCGACCGTCTCGGAACTGCCGGCCAGCCCGGCCGACCGCGCTGAACTGGTCGCCTGGCTGCTCGCGACCTACGCACCGCGCGAATAGACAGATCGCCACGGTCATTGCCCCTGAAAAGCAAAAGCCCGCTCCGTGCCGGAAGCGGGCTTTTGGGATTTGCAGATCGACCGGTCCCGACTGGCTTGTCGTCGGGACCGGCTTGCTCGGCGTTCACGCGGCCAGCCGCAGCACGGGGCGCTTGTCGGTGGCGTGTTCCACCGCCCAGTTCAGCGCCAGGTCGGCAACCGCCTCCCAGCCCTTGTCCATCAGCGTCCAGTGCGAACGATCGTCGAAGATCTTGAGTTCGGTCACCGTCTTGGCCAGCTTCTGCTTGCGGTAGATCGCTTCGGTCATCGAGGCGTCGGCGATCAGGTCCTTGCCACCGCCGATCAGCAGCAGCGGCGCACGGTCCTGCTTGGCCCAGTCGATCAGCATCGGGTTGATCACTCCATCCCAGTACACCTTGCCGGCCGTCGGGATCACGTAGCGCTCATACTTCTCGGCCGGGTTCGGCTCGGTCTGGGCAAAACGCGTCGCGAAGAATTTTGGCGACATCTGCTTGGCCTTCTTCCAGCTCAACAGGTCACCGAACACCGGCAGCGCCGAGACGATCGCCTCACGGCCCAGCGGCACGCCGGGAGTGGGAGCGGGGTTGATGGCGGCGCCCGAGACGCCGAGCCCACGGGCCAGGAGCTGCTGCACGATGACGCCGCCGAACGAGTGACCGATCAGGATCGGCTGTTCCGGCAGGGCGCGGATGATCCGCTCGAAGTGGTCGACGATCTCGCGCTGGCCGATCTTTGCCAGCTCCGGCGCCGGGTTGGCGCGGAGCGCCGAGGGGGCACGGTCGTCGAACGGCCAGTCGGGGGTGATGACGGTGTAGCCCTGGGCTTCATAGCGGGCCTTCACATTTTCCCAGCTGAGGCTGTTGAGCCAGGCGCCGTGGATCAGAACGATGGTCTTGGTCATTTTGGGTCACTCCTTGTTTCCGACGAACCCTTGTCCGCCGCGATGTGATGACCCTAAGCTCCCCCCACAAAGGCGACGATTGCCGCAACTGACATTGTCGGGGCCAGAAGTGACAAA
>JAEUMC010000332.1 GCA_016793415.1 Devosia sp.
CCTTGATCTCACCGTCGGCCACCTGCATGCCGGCGGCGCCGGTGGGGGCAAGACCGAGCGGCAACGATACCGGCTGGCCCAGCATGGTGGTCGAAAGGCTGCGGCTTGAGATGTCGCGGCCGACCCGCTGCTCGACGCGGATCCTCGCGAAATCGGAGCTGTTCTCCCGGTAGCTCTGTTCGGTGTAGGCGCCGGAATCGGCATACTGGAAGAACATCCTGGGGACGCGGCGCTCGGCCACGCGCTTGAAGTCGTCGACGGTCAGCAACCGATCGAGACGCATGTTTGTCAGTCTCCCGAGACGAACCAGCGCATGTCGTAGCGATGCGTGCTGCGATCGAAGGCGAGGGTATAGGGGTCGCAGCGCCAGCGCTCGACCTGGCCATCGGTGCGCGCCACCAGCCAGCAGAAGTCCCAGCCACCGGACTCGTAGCGCAGCGGGATGGCCGGCTTGATGCGCACCGCCGGATGGGTGCCGGTGATGAAGAGCTTCTGCTCGGTGTAATAGTAGCAGGAGCCGCAATGGATGAAGGCTTCGTGCTCGGGCGCCGTCTCGCCCGGCGGCACCAGTCCGACGCCGAACTTGCTGATCGCCACCTTGACCGGCGCGCCGCGCAGGAACGCCTCATTGAGTGCCTCGACCGAGCCGGAGATCGGCCGCCCGGTGTGATCGTGCGCCAGCACTTCGCGCCAGCGGTCGTTGACCATGAAGCGGTAGCTGTCGAAATCGTAGACGAAGTTGCTCGAGGGCGCGTTGGTGCCGGCGTCGAAACTGTCGAACTGATGGTAGCGCGGCATGTCGGACATGTCGTCGAGCGGCGAGGGCCCACGCGTTCCGGTCGGCGGCTGGCCGTCGAGATAGGGGCGGGCGATCGCCTGGGTGCCATCCTGATTGTAGAGGAAGAACGACATCGAGGGACGCGGGCCGAAGCCTTCGGGCAGTTCCACCGGCATGCGCAGCGTCATGATGCCCGCCGCCCAGCGATCGTCGAGCAGCCAGGTCTGGCGGAACTCGGCGACCTCCTCGATCAGCTCGTTGCTGCTGGATTTGGTGTCGATGTGCTCGTTGTGGCGGAACGCCGTGCCGATGCGGAGATCCGCCCCGCGCCGGATGGCGTCCACCAGGTCGGTGGTGCTGCCGCTGCGGACCGAGCGGTCCGAGTTCAGCGTCAGCACCGTGCGAAGCGTTCCCCCCATCGCTTCGCTCCCTCTCAGAGCGCGTCGAGGAAGGCGACGCCCTTGAGCTTGCGCTCATCACGCAGCCCGCGGAACTCGGCTTTCAGCTTGTCGTCGGCCGCCTGGTCGATGAAGCCGCCGAGCGGCTTCCTGGCATAGCCGGCGTCGCACCCCATCCAGGCCATGGCGCGCTTGATCGAGGGGATGCCGCCGCGGCCGAGCGAGAAGAAGATCACGGCATTGCCGATCTCCTGCAGGCGCTTGGCCTCCTTCAGGTTGCCGGCCGCCACGGCATCGCGCAGCGCCAGCCAGATCTCGGGCATCGAATTGTAGAACGAGCCGATAATGCCGTCGGCGCCGAAGCTCAGACCCGACATCGCCATCTCGTCGGCGCCGGAATAGACGATGAAGTCCTGCCCGATCTCTTCCTTGATGCGAATGATGTCGTGATGCGTGGTGGCGGTGTACTTGACCCCGGCGACGCCATCGATCGACGACAGCCGCTTGATCATGTCGAAGCCGAGCGCCGCCATCGGCACGTTGTAGGCGATCATCGGCAACTTGGTCGAACGGGTGATGTCGACATAATAGCCGTGGATCTGGTCGGCGGAAAAACCCCAGTAGATCGGCGGCACCGAAGAGATGGCGTCGACGCCGGCACGCTCGGCGTGCTGCGCCAGATCGATGGAGTGGAAGGTGCTGATGGCGCCGATATGGGCGATCACCGGGACACGGCCGCGGGTCTCCTGCATGGTCACTTCGACGACGCGCTTGCGCTCCTCGGGCGACATCAGGAACGACTCGCCGGTCGAGCCGGTGATGTAGAGCCCCTCGACCTTGCGCTCGATGAGGAAGTTGACGACGGCGCGCAGGCGCTTCTCGTCGAGCTTCTCGTGCTCGTCGAACGGGGTCACCATCGCCGGAAGGACGCCGGTGATGGACTTGATATCGAAGGCGGGCATTTGGGGCTCCGTTGGGGGGCTGGCGCCGGGCGATCAGGCCGCGGCTTCTTGAGCGTCGATGAGGTGGCAGGCGGCGTAGTGGTCGTCACGGCCGTCGATGGAGTAGCGCTTCAGCGGCGGGACCGTGGTCTTGCAGACATCCTGGCGGAAGCGGCAGCGCGGGTGGAACGGGCAGCCGGACGGCGGGTTGACCGGGCTCGGCACATCGCCCTCGAGCACCACGCGATTGCTCTTCCGATCGAGATCGGCGACCGGAATGGCCGAGAGCAGTGCCTGGGTGTAGGGGTGGAGCTTGCGCTCGAACAGATCCTCGGAGCGGCAGAGCTCGACGATCCGGCCCAGATACATCACCGCGACGCGGTCGCAGATGAACTCGGTGACGCTGAGATCGTGGGTGATGAACACATAGGTGAGGTTGCGCTCGCGCTTCAGCCGCATCAGCAGCTCCAGCACCTGGGCGCGGATCGACACGTCGAGCGCACTCACCGCCTCGTCGCAGACGATCAGTTCCGGGTTGACGCTGAGCGCCCGGGCGATGCCGATGCGCTGGCGCTGGCCGCCGGAGAACTCGTGCGGGTAGCGATCCATGTATTCGCGCCGCATGTTCACCGCTTCGAGCAGGTCGCCGATGATCTTGCGGCGCTCCTCGCGGCTCTTGATGCCGTATTTGGTCAGCGGGTCCTCGAGCGAGCCGAAGATGGTGAAGGCCGGATTGAGCGAGGAATGCGGATCCTGGAAGACGATCTGCAGGCGCTTGCGGTAGGCGTGCAGTTCCTTGTCGCTGAGCTTGGTGAGATCGGCGGTGGCTTCGGCGCCCGAATAGGTGATCTCGCCCTCGGTGGCGCGCACCAGCTGCAGGATGGTCTTGCCGAGCGTGGTCTTGCCGCAGCCGCTCTCGCCGACGAGACCGAGCACCTCGCCGCGATAGATCTCGAGATCGACGCCATCGACCGCCTTCACCTGCGCCACGGTGCGGCGCAGCACGCCGGCCTTGACCGGGAAATGCGCCTTCACCCCCTTGAGGCTGAGGATGACGTCACCCGGTTCTTGCGCTTCAGTTGCGGACGCCATTGGCGAACTCCTCGTGGCGCACGCACATCACGCGATGCGTGGGGGACAGTTGGGTCTCGGCCGGCAGCGCGGCTTCGCAGGCATCGAGCTTGTAGGCGCAACGATCGGCGAACTGGCAGCCCTTGGGCCGGTTGAATGGATCGGGAGTGGAGCCCGGGATGGCGCGGATGTCCTGGTTCTTGCCGCGACCCAGCACCGGCACGGAATCGAGCAGTGCGCGGGTGTAGGGGTGGCTGGGACGGCGCAGCACCTCGTCGACGGTGCCGGCTTCGACGATATTGCCCATGTACATGACGGCGACATCGTCAGCGAGTTCGGCCACCACGCCCATGTCGTGGGTGATCAGCATGATGGCGGTGCCGTGCTCGCGCTTCAGCGTCGCCATCAGCTCGAAGATCTGCGCCTGGATGGTGACGTCGAGCGCCGTGGTCGGTTCGTCGGCGATCAGGATCTTCGGGTTGCAGGCCATGGCCATGGCGATCATGGCGCGCTGGCGCATGCCGCCCGAGAACTGGTGCGGGAACTGCTCGACCCGCCGCTCCGGCGCCGGAATGCCCATCGAGCGCAAGAGGTCGATGGCCTTGTCCAGCAGTTGCCGGCCGCGCATGGCGGTGTGGTAGCGGAGGTTCTCGACGATCTGGAAACCGATGGTGAAAACCGGGTTCAGCGCCGTCATCGGGTCCTGGAAGATCATGGCGATCTCGGAGCCGCGGATCGAGCGCATCGCCTTGCCGTTGCGCTCCAGCGTATCGAGCCGGATATCGCCGCGCTCCGAGTGATAGACGATCTCGCCGTCCTCGATGCGCGACAGCGTCGGCAGCAACTGCATGATCGCCGAGGCGGTGACGGATTTGCCGCAGCCGCTTTCGCCGACGATGCAGAGGGTCTTGCCCTTCTTGATCTCGAACGAGACGCCGTTCACCGCCTTGTTGCAGCGCTTGTTGGTGTAAAAGAAGGTCTTGAGGTCGCGCACGCTGAGCGCAACGTCGTTGACCGGCAGCTGAGTGGTGGTGGTCATCTGGGTCAGCCCTGCTGCGTCGGGTCGGTGGCGTCGCGGAGGCCATCGCCGATGAAGTTGACGCTCAGGACGAAGAGCGAAATCGTCGTGCCCACCGGCAGCCAGATCCACCAGTTGTTCTGCAGCACCCCGAGATCCTGCGCGACATTGAGGATGTTGCCCCAGGTGGCGATGTTCATCGGCACGCCCAGCCCGAGGAAGCTCAAGCCGGCTTCGGCGAGGATGAAGGCGGCGGTCGAGAGCGTGATGTTGACCATGATCGGCCCGAGCGCATTGGGGAGGATGTGCTTGAAACAGATCAGCGGCACGGAAAGCCCGAAGCTCCGCAGCGCCTGCACATACTCTTCCTCGCGCAGCGACAGCATGCTGGCGCGGGCGAGGCGATAGATGCCGCACCAGCCGCCGAGGATGAAGATGATCATGATGTTGCTGAGCGACTGGCCGAGGATCGAGACCAGCATCAGCACCAGGATCAGCTCCGGGAAGGCCATGATGATCTCGGAGATGCGCATGCAGACCGCATCGAACCAGCCGCCGACATAGCCGGCATAGCAGCCGACGATCACCCCGATGATGGCCGAGACCACGGCGCTGCCGAGCCCGACCAGAATGGAGATACGGCCGCCATAGAGCACGCGGGCAAATACATCACGCCCGGTCTTGTCAGTGCCGAACCAGTGCTCCCAGGAGGGCGGCTGCAGCATGGCGCGCAAGTTGATCTTGGTCGGATCCCACGGCGTCAGCAGCGGGGCGAAGATCGCGGCAAGGAGGATGATGGAGAACACCACCAGCCCGACCACCGCCAGCCGGTTGCTCATGAACTTGCGTACCAGCCGGCTGCCGGTCGGGTGCTTGAGCCGGCCGGCTTCCTCGAGGGCGCGGATGCGATCGAAGCGGCGGTCGAACCGGTTGCGGCGGCGGGGGATATCGGCGAGGGCCATGGCTAGTTCCCCAACCGGACGCGTGGATCGATGATGGCGGTGAGCACGTCGATGACGACGCTGACCACCAGCACGGTGACCACCGAGATCAGCGCGATGGCCATCACCACCGGATAATCCTGGTTGCGCACCGAAAGGACGAACAGGCTGCCGACGCCGGGCCACTGGAACACCTGCTCGACAATCACCGAGCCGCCGATCAGCGCCGGCAGGCGGAAGCCGATCAGCACCACCACGGGTGTGAGCGCGACGCGAAAGCCGTGCAGCAGGTTGACCCGCCATTCGGGCAGGCCCTTGGAGCGGGCGGTCTTGATGAAATCCTTGTTCAGCGCATCGAGCATGGCGGCGCGCGCATAGCGCATGACGCCGGCCGTCATCATGATCGACAGCACCAGCGACGGCATCACCAGGTGCGGCAGCCGATCCCAGAAGGTGATGTATTGCGGCATCGAGCGGCCGCCGACCGGCAGCCAGCCGAGGTTGAGCGCGAACACGGTGATGGCGACGAGGCCGAAGAAGAATTCGGGAATGGAGACCCCAACCATGCCGACCACGGTGAGCGTGTTGTCGGTGGCGGTGCCGCGCTTGAGCGCGCTGATGATGCCGAGGATGGAGCCGAAAACGGTCGAGAGCAGCAGCGCTACGGCGGCGAGCTCCAACGTCGCGGGCAGGCGCCGCGCCAACAGGTCCGAGATCGGCACGCCGCCGGTCAGGGTGTAGCCGAAATTGCCCTGCAACAGGCCCCACAGCCAGATGAAATAGCGCACGAACAG
>JAEUMC010000347.1 GCA_016793415.1 Devosia sp.
CCGCGCTTCTACGATGTCGACGGCGGCCGGGTCACCATCGACGGCCAGGATGTGCGCGACGTCACCCTCGCCAGCCTTCGCCAGTCGGTGGCCGTGGTGCAGCAGGACTCGTTCCTGTTCACCACCAACATCGAGAACAACATCGCCTATGGCGACCCGTGGGCGAAGGGCGCGCGCATCGCCAGCGCCTCGGAATATGCGCAGCTGCACAACTACATCATTGGGCTCCCCACCGGTTACGAGACCATCGTGGGCGAGCGCGGCGTGTCGCTGTCGGGCGGCCAGCGCCAGCGCCTCAACATCGCACGTTCGCTGATGCTCAGGCCCGCAGTGATGGTGTTCGACGACAGTACCGCGGCGGTCGATGCCGGCACCGAGCAACGCATCCGCACCGCGATGAAACGCTTCGCCAAGGACCGGGTGACGCTGATCATCTCGCACCGGCTGAGCTCGCTGATGCATGCCGACCAGATCCTGTTCATCGATGACGGCAAGATCGTCGAGCGCGGCACGCATGAGGAGCTGCTGGCGCTCGGCGGCCGCTACCGTGCGCTCTACGACCTCCAGGTGAAGCCTGGCGACGACCAGCTGGAGGCTGCCGAATGACCGAGGCAACGCTCAATACCGAAGACGACAGCGAAGACCGCAATCGTCGCCCGCCCCGCGCCGTGGTCGGCTCGAGCCTCGAGCGCGAGGAAGAGGTGTTCGGCAAGGCGTACGACCCGAAAATCGTCCGCCGCATCTGGGCCTTCGTGAAGCCGTATCGCAGCCAGATCTACCTGTCGGTGGCGGCGGTGCTGGTGTTCACGCTCACTTCGCTCGCCTTCCCGCTGGTGATCCGCTACGCCATCGACAACGGCATGGCGCAGGGTGGCGGCGGCCGCGCCGTGCTGCTCTGGTGCATCGTCGGCTTCGCCGGCCTGATCCTCATCAACTTCATCGCCTCCTGGATCCAGGAAACGGTGGTGGGCAAGGCCGCCGAGAACGTGCTGTTCGACATGCGGCGCGCCATGTTCGCCCACCTGCAGCGTGTGTCGCTCAGCTGGATGGACAAGACCGAGGTCGGCCGGCTGATGTCGCGCCTGATGGGCGATGTGAACTCCATGCAGGAGTTCCTTGAAACCTCAGTGCTTTCGGTTGGCGACATCGTCCTGTTGTTCGGCATCGTGGGCGTGCTGCTGTGGCTCGATCCGATGCTCGGGCTGATCACCATGGCGACCATGCCGATCCTGTTCATCGTGCGCCTGTTCTGGCTGCCGCCGGCCAAGGTCAGCTTCATGGCGGCGCACCACACCAACTCGTCGGCCAATGGCGCGCTCGCCGAAGGCATCAACGGCGTGCGCACGGTGCAGAGCCTCGACCGGCAGCAGGTCAATTTCGACCTCTACGAGGAAAAGGCCCGTGCCAACCTTCGGGCGCACCTCCGCGCCGCCAAATTCGCCCAGGTGATGGTGCCGATCGTCGATACGCTCACCGGCATTTCCATGGCCACGGTTATCGTGGTGGGCGGCCAGATGGTGCTGGGCCGCGAGCTCGATGTCGGCGTCATGGTGGCGTTCCTGTTCTACATCCAGCGCTTCTTCGACCCGATCCGCTCGCTCACCATGCAGTATTCGGTGTTCCAGCGCGCCATGAGCTCGGGCACCCGCATCACCGAAGTGCTCGATGTTCCCGTCAACATCGAGGACAAGCCCGACGCCGTGGCGCTCACCGGCCAGATGGACGGCTCGGTCGAGTTCAACAACGTCACCTTCGGCTACCGCAAGGACCTGCCGGTGCTGAAGAACGTCAGCTTCCGGGTGAACCCGGGCGAGACGGTC
>JAEUMC010000357.1 GCA_016793415.1 Devosia sp.
CTCGCTGATCAGCTTGCGCCCAGGGTGAAGGCGGTCGCGATCGCCAGCAGCACCAGCACGAGGATGGAGAGGGAGCCGGCAGCAAGCACCCGACCGCCGGAGCCGAGCACGCTGCGGAGGTCGACCGACAGCCCGAGAGCCGCCATCGAAACAAGGGTCAGCAGCGACGACGCCTGCTGCAGGGGGCCGATCGTCACCTCGGGCAGCAGTTCGAAGGAACGGGCCAGCATGGCGAGCAGGAAGCCGATGATGAACCACGGCACCAGTACGGAGAACCGCAGGCGAGCGCTCTTGCCGCCTTGGCGCAGCCCGACGAACAGCACAACCGGCCCCAGCATCAGCACCCGCATGAGCTTCACCAGGGTGCCCACCTGCGTGCTCAGCACGCCAACCGGTCCCGTGGCGGCCAGCACCTGCGGTACGGCGTAGACGCTGAGGCCGGCCACCACGCCGTACTGCCATTCGGTCAACCCAAGGACGCCGAACACCAACGGCAGCAGCAGCACCACCACAATGCCCAGCGCCGCCGTGAAGGCGATCGAGGCCGCAACATCCTCGGCGGGCGCGTCGATCACCGGCGCCGTCGCCATGATGGCCGAGTTGCCGCAGATCGAGTTACCGCAGGCGACCAGCGTCGCCAATCGCTCGTCCAGGCCGAGCCAGCGGGCCACCAGATAGCTGGCGGTCAGCGCCAGCACCACAACCGCTGCGACCGCGGCGACCAGTTGGAAGCCGGACTGCGCCAGCGCCGCGGCGCTGATCGTGCCGCCCAGGAGGACGACGGCGACTTCCAGAATGGTCCTCGCAGCGAACTGCACGCCGGCAACGAAGCGCGTGTTGAGGCCGATAAAGGTATGGATCACCGTACCGGCGAGAATCGCGATGACAAGGCCATCGACGTAGCGCTGGCCCACCAGCCATAGCTCGAGCCTTTCGACACCCACCGCCAGCGCCGTAACGCCGATCGCCAGGCCCAAACCGGGCAGGACGCCTAAAATCTCTCGCCGCGATAGCACAGCATGCTCCAGATCAACTCCGAGGGAGCATAGGGATTGCGAACATTCGCGAAAATGACATAGATGCGCATGTTTCATTCTGATTTTCAGAACAATGACGCTCGAGCAGCTTTCCACCTTCATCGCCGTGGCCGAACGCGAGCACCTGACGCAGGGCGCCGATGCGCTGGGGCTTTCCCCCTCGGCGGCAAGCACCGCGATCAAGGCGCTGGAGGCTTATTACGACGTGCGGCTGTTCGATCGCGTCGGGCGCCGGATCGAACTCACGCGTGAGGGGCGGGTGCTGCTGGCCGAAGCACGGCTGACCCTGGCTCAGATCCGACACACCGAGTCGGTGCTCAGTGAGTTGGGCAGCCTCAGAACCGGCATTCTCGATGTGCAGGCCAGCCAGACGGTCGCCAACTACTGGCTGCCGCAGCGCCTACTGGCCTTCCACAGCCAGTTCCCCGGCGTCACCATCAACTTCGAGGCCGGCAACACCGATGCCGTGGCACAGGCGGTGGTCGAGGGGCGAGCCGAACTCGGTTTCGTCGAAGGTGATGTCGATGAGCCGGTGCTTGCCAGCACGCCGGTGGTGCGCGATCGCCTGGTGGCCGTAACCGCCGCCACCGTGCGCGCCGAGCTCGGCGACCTCAGGTGGATCATGCGGGAACCCGGCTCGGGCACTCGGGCAGTGTTCGAAGCGGCGATGGCTGCGGCGGGGTACGAGCCGGCCGCGCTGCAGGTCGCCCTGGTGCTCCCCACCAACGAGGCGGTGCTCAGCGCCGTCCGCGCCGGCACTGCCGCCGCCGCCCTGTCCGAGATGGTGGTTGCACCCTTTATCACCAGCGGCGAATTGCAGGTTCTCGAGATCGACCTGCCACCTCGCCAGTTCTCGATCCTCCGCCACCGCGAACGCCGCCTCTCGGCGGCGGCGGCACGCTTCGAGGCACTGTGCCGCGAGCGGTGAGGCGCTTCCTGTCGGGACGGCGGCGGGCTAGCCTGGGCGCATGATGGACATCGCCGAACTTGCGCCGACCCATGTGACATCGATCATCGGTTGCGATGGCGGCAACGGCTGGAACCGGCACGAGAGACACTGGTTGGACGTCATCGGACAGGTCGAGGCCGGCTTGCGAACCACCTTGGTCGCGGAGCTGAGGGGAGTTGTCGTCGGCTATGGCAGCTTGCTGTGGCGATCGAGCTACCCCGGCTTCGCCGCGAACGGCATTCCGGAAATCCACGATCTCGCGACGGATGTCGCCCACCGCGGCACGGGTATCGCCACCGGCCTGATCGGCGCCCTCGAGCAGTTGGCGCGCCAGCGCGGCCATACCACTATCGGGCTCGGCGTCGGCCTCTATGCCGACTACGGTGCGGCGCAGCGGCTTTATGTCCGGCTCGGCTACGGGCCTGACGGCAAAGGTGTCACCTACCGGCAGCAGCCAGTTGTGCCGGGCGCCCCGC
The DNA here is from genome assembly GCA_016793415.1 of Devosia sp. Taxonomy (GTDB): domain Bacteria; phylum Pseudomonadota; class Alphaproteobacteria; order Rhizobiales; family Devosiaceae; genus Devosia_A. The sequence continues at coordinate 2,463 of JAEUMC010000357.1, forward strand.
TGCCGGTCGACGATGACTTGCTGCTCTGGCTGACCAAGCAACTCTAGGTCTTGCCGCCTGCCAACAGGCCGTGCACTTATCGCACATACTGCATCGGGCAATTGATCTTGCTGGAGAAAACAATAATGCGTGGGGCGCTCAGCGCGATCGCCATCATTCTCAGTACTTCTGCAGCGTTCGCCGACACCGCCTGCGTCCAGCAGGAGTTGACCAGGCTTGGATTTGACCCGGGCCCGGTCGATGGATCACTCGGCAAAAAGACGCTCAGCGCGGCCAGCAAGTACCAACTTGGCGCCGCCTATCTGCCCGACTTGTCTCGAGACACAACCTATGTCTGGTGCAAGGCTCTACGCGAACGGCCGAATGCCGCTGTCGAGGCGAGCACATTTCCGACCGCGGGCGCTTCGGCAAGCTCGGGCGCGACTTCCGTCAATGCAATGGGAACAACCCCGATACTGGGCGTAACGCCGGAGTATCAGGTCCCCGGTTGGGTGAACAATCCGCACTGACGCCGCGGCGCTCAAATCTCCTCGGGCGGTTCCCAGTTCGGCCAATCCGCGACGTGATCTTCCCACTCGCCAGGCTTCACCGATTGCTCGGGGACCGTGCGGCCGCGGACGGAGACGCCGACGGCCATGACCGTGTCGGGGTCGCCCGAGACCAGCGGGTGCCACCAGGCCAGGCCCTTGCCCTCGGCAATGCGGCGATAGGCGCAGGTTTTGGGGATCCACTCGATGGTGCGGACATTTTCGGGCGTCAGCTTGATGCAGTCGGGCACCACTTTCAGCCGGTTGGGGTAGTCGGAGCACTTGCAGCTGTCGCCGTCGAGCAGCCGGCAGCGCACGTCGGAGACGTAGATGTCGCCGGTGTCCTCGTCCTCGAGCTTCATCAGACAGCAGCGCCCGCAGCCGTCGCAGAGCGATTCCCACTCCACCACGGTCATTTCCTCGAGCGTCTTTTCTTCCCAGAAGGCCATTCAGGTTCCCGTGTGGCGCCTCGGCGGAGCGATGGAAAAGCCGTGGACTCTTCCGCTGCGCTCCCGCCATGCCGTCAACTGCGCTTGCACAAACTCTGCGCTGATCATATTCGAGCGACTGCCTTGCCAATGCGCCCCAAATTGGGGAGATTCAAGACCATTGGGGCGACTGAGGCGTTTCACCGTTTCATTGCAGCGGCGAAATGCTCCTGCTCCCCGATTTTGTCGCGCACGCCGCGGAGTGTCCGGTGCAGGATCCGTTCTACCACAAAGAGAAGCGGCGCAAGAAAACCCGGATGCTGGCGGCCGACGCCTGGCTCGACTCGGCGCTCTATGAGTTCGGCCAGTCGCTGGGGCGCGGCTATACGCGCGTCGAGGATTTCTTCTCGCGCTTCCGCGTTTCCGGCTTCAAGCGCTTCTTCGTCGAGATCCTGTCGGACGGCTTCAGCTTCCTTGCCATCGGCATGGTGATCACCACCGCCTTTGCGCTCTCGGCGTTCGATGCCACCGCCACCGGCCGCTTCAACAAGGCCGAAGACTATGCGGTCACCTTCCTCGATCGCTACGGCAACGAGGTGGGCCGGCGCGGCATCCGTTCCGACGACTCCTACCCGCTCGACAAGCTGCCCGACAACCTGGTGAAGGCGACGCTCGCCACCGAGGACCGGCGCTTTTACGAGCACTGGGGCATCGACGTGGTGGGCACGCTGCGTGCCCTCGTCTCCAACGCCCAGGGCGAGAACTCGACCCAGGGCGGTTCGTCCATCACCCAGCAGCTCGCCAAGAACCTGTTCCTAAGCTCCGAGCGCACGCTCGAGCGCAAGATCAAGGAAGCGTTCCTGTCGGTCTGGCTCGAGTGGCACTACAGCAAGGACGAGATCCTCAAGCTCTATTTCGACCGCGCCTATATGGGCGGCGGCGCATTCGGCGTGGCGGCGGCGTCGGAGTTCTATTTCGGCAAGAAGGTCACCGACATCAACCTCGCCGAGTCGGCGATGCTGGCCGGCCTGTTCAAGGCGCCGACCAAGTACGCCCCGCATGTCGACCTCGCGGCGGCCCGCGGCCGCGCCAACCTGGTGCTGACCAACCTCGTCGATGCCGGCTTCATGACTGCGGGCCAGGTCCACGGCGCCCGCCTCAATCCGGCGCGGCCGATCGAAACGCGCGCGACCTACAGCCCCGACTGGTATCTCGACTGGGCCTT
>JAEUMC010000359.1 GCA_016793415.1 Devosia sp.
GATGTAGACGCCCTCGTCGCCGACGAGCCAGATGCCGGGCTTCTCGCCCGCGCCGGGCCTTGTTCCGTAATAGGGATTGCGGAAACCGCCATTGGCCGCGGCATCGGCGATGCCGCGCTCGATGACCTTGCGCACTGCCACGATCGGGAAGGTGAACATGGCCGCCTCCCTCACGCTGCAGCGCGGGTGGGGAGGTGCCTGAGATGCACCGGCAGCTTGGCCGCGATCTCGTCATCGCTCAGGTCGTCGACCAGCTTCACCTCGGTCGTCCCTAGGCCATAGACGAGCATGGTACGCTTGCCGCGAAGCTCGGGCAGGAAGCGCTCGCCGGCATAGCCACGATATTCATCGTGGGTGGCGCTCCAGACATGGTCGTTGCGTTCGGCCCGCTTCATGGCCTTCACCGGCCAACACTCGCGCTCGACGATGGCATCGCGCATCTCGACCGGCGAGCGCGCCTGGGCCAGATCGCAATAGGCGTGGAAGTAGCGCGTCTTGCCGTCGATGCGCAGCGTGTAAAAGACGCTGGTGACGCTCTCGGTGAGGAACTCGCGCATCGCGAACATCTCGCCGCGCATCCAGAGCGGCGGCAGCAGGTCGAGCATGTAATCGTGCTCGGCCCGGGCGATCTCGAACCACTCGCCGGCGAACAGCGCGCTGTCGTCTTGCTCCCAGCGATTGGGCCGCTGGGCGTGGCGGTCGAAGAGGCGGAACATCTGCCGCCGATCGGCGACGCCGAAGTAGATCTTGCGGATGGAAGACTGGGTCATGGGGAGGCTCCTGGCCATGTCGCGGGCCGGAGCGCGGTTCATCCCCTATGGATCACCATCCTCTTCAGCCCTTCCGGACCCCTCCCCGCGGCCGCCTATCCGTCCGGGCGGGTCAAGGGCCGGCGCAGCCGGGCGAAGCTTCACCCTTGAGGCGACCGGCGGGCATGCGGCACTCGGTTTGCCTCCTCCTCGTCCTCTCCTCCCTCCGTCCTCATTTTCAGATCGATGTTCCAGTCATCGCACACAGAACGCAGCCGCTCGGCGTAGCAGCCTGACTCGGCCGCGATCGCCAGGAGCCGGGCGGCATAGATGTCGCCTTGCTTGTTATTGTCGGTGGCGGCCACGAGCTGGACGGCTGTCCTCGCCACGAGGACGCGGATCGCCGAGTCGGTCGCTGGTGACCAGCCGCCGCCGGTGCTGAGATAGAGCGTGTCGGCGCGCAGACCTTCGAGCGCCGCCAGGCTCATCGCGTCGATCGCCGCCTCCGTGACACAGAGGCGCAGCGCATCGGGCCGGCCGAGCCGGAACAGCACCTTGGTGCCGCCGGTGGCGAAGCCGCGCCAGTCCGGGCCGCGCTCTTCCCAGCCCGTGACGGCACCACCCTCATCGAGATGCGCCGCCCACATCGAGCCGTGTGGGCCTTCGCGCAGAACATTGGCGCCGATGGCGGCGCAAACAGCACGGTCGGGAAGATGACGCCCCTCGCTGAGATAGCGCCAGGTCGCCGACCCGCGCCACGGCTTGCGACGGGCCTGCCAGCGTTCCGATATGGACAGATCCGACTCGCGCTCGCGGGACTCGCGCTGCCAGACCGGCTCGGACGGGACAAAGCCAACGAGGCCCGCGACATCGTTCATCGCGTCAACGAAGGGCACGCCCTCGAGATGCTCGACCAGACGGAACACATCGCCCTTGCCATCGGAGAGCGGATCGAACCAGCCCTTGCCTTCATGAATGACGATGATGATCTGCGCGTCACGGCGATATTTGATCGCCTTGCGCGTGCTCTCCTTGAGGTCGAGCGCGAACCCGGCACGCTCCAGCACGGCGGCGCAGGGGACCTTATCCTTTAGCTCTTCAAGCTTGGCTTTTTCCATTCTTCGTCGCGCGCCCTGACGCGCTCCCTTCTATTCGATTCCCGCCCCACACATTCGGGCAGCAACCGAAGGCCGCGAAGAGCAAGCCGGGCAAGGGCGCGGCCGGCAACCCGTCGTTTTGGCGGGGTTACGCATCAAGGCAGGCCGCGGCGAGAGCTTCCCTTGCCGGGCGCAGCGCGCAAGCGGCATAGCGGCGGGTCAGGTTCGCCGCCGCTTCTCCTCCGCGACCACGGCGCGCACGACGTCGATGTCCATTCCGGCAAGCGGCGCGACCCGGGCGACCTCGGCGGCCACCTTGGCCCAGTGGTAGAATGCGGCTCTATCGTTGCGAACCCGTGCCCGTGCGGCACGTCGTTGCGCTTCGTAGTAGGCGTTGTGCGCATCGGCGGCGGCGAGGGCACGGGCGTCAGCCTGCCAGCGGCGGCGGATCGACCGCCTTCGCTCCAGCCATGTGCCGATCGTCGCAAGCATGATCGCTCCCCTCGCTCGCCGGTTGCCCCACCTTTCGCGTCAGGGATGGACGCCCGCTAGGACGAAGACCCGCTCGCGGGACTTATTCTGTGCCGACAGCCCGACTCCGCCAAGAGGACGCCCAACTTCGGCAATACCTCAAGGTGACACGCGCAACCATAGTCTGGATCTCAACGTCCGAATGGTATGTGGGCGTCTCGATCGGGAAGCGGAAACTCGCGTGGCAAGAACAGATCAGAGCGTCGTCAATCTGCGGACCGTCGTCGAAAACCCGGTTATTGGCGTGCTGTATAGTCTTCAGGCAGGCGCGAGACACGGAAGAAGGCATCGCAGACCTCGTAGTAGACGCTCTCGTCCTGCTTTGGATCGGTGCCACTAATCGCCATG
>JAEUMC010000441.1 GCA_016793415.1 Devosia sp.
GCCATGCCGGGTTTCACCCGCAGCACGAAGGCGCCGGTGGCGGTTGCGTCGATCTTCATCATCTTCCCCTTTGGTCGAAGCGCGGCCTCGGCCCCTTGCCAAGCCCCGCCTCTCGTGATTTGATCAAACATCAATAATCAATGATCTGCATCGCAACAAGCGTTACCGGAGGGGAACCCATGACCAACGCACTGTCGCGCCGCGAGGCGCTCAAACTCGGCGCGTCCGCCATCGCCATATCCGCCATCGGCCTGCCCACCGCCGCCCTGGCGCAGCAGACTGTGCTGCGCATCGGTCACGTGCTGGCGCCCACCCATCAGTTCCAGCTCGGGCTCGAGCTCGCCGGCAAATCGGTCGAGGCGGCGACGGCCGGCCGGGTGAAGATCGAGGTCTTCCCCTCCTCCCAGTTGGGCACCGAGCGCGACATGAACGTCGCCATCCGCACCGGCGGCATCGAGGGTACGCTGGCCTCGCCGGGTGGCGCCTCCGTGCACCTCAAGGAACTGGCGATCCTCGATGCACCGTACCTGTTCCGCGACAACGCCCATTGGCAGGCGGTCGTCGACGGGCCGATCGGCGAGGAATGGAAAAAGAAGATCGTCGAGCAATCGGGCGTCCACATTGTCGGTTGGTTCCACCGCGGCACACGGCACGTGCTGAGCCGCGCCGCTGCGTACAACACCATCGCCGACATCCAGGGCCAGAAGGTGCGCGTCGCCGACCTGCCGCCCTACCCGCAGGTGTTCCAGGCCTTCGGCGCCATCCCGACCCCCATCGCCTTCGCCGAAATGTACCAGGCGCTGGAGTCCGGCATCGTCGACGGCGCCGACGCGCCGCTCGACACCATGCTCAGCCAGAAGCTGTTCGAGGTGTCCAAGTTCGTGAACCTCATCGCCTGGAGCTTTGCGGCGCCCGGCCCGATCCTTGTCTCGGACGCCGCATGGAGCGCACTGGGCGCCGAAGACCAGGCAGCGCTGGTCGCCGCGATCAGAGAAGGCTCGCAGTTCGTCACCGATGCCTTCACCAATGGCGAGGAGGAGGTGAAGAACAAGCTGATCGAGGCAGGCATGACGCTCTCGACCCCCACCGACCTGCCAACCTGGCAGGCCGCGGCCGCCAAGGCGATCCCGGGGCTGGCCGAAAGCTGGGGTGGCGACCTCGCCCTCTACGACAAGATCCGCAGCGTCCAGGGCTGAGGCGCGGCTCGTGGCTCTTCGTTTCCTCAAGGCCGCAGAGGCCAATCTCGGGCGGGCCGAAGAGCTGCTCGCCATGGCGCTGGTGGCGGCACTGCTGGTGGTGGTCAACCTGCAGATCTTTGCCCGCTACCTGTTCCACGCGCCCTTCATCTGGCCCGAGGAGGTGTCCCGCCTGCTCCTCGTCTGGATGACCTTCATCGGCGGCGCCGCGCTGACGCGTCGTGGCGCCGACCTGGCGGTGGACACCTTCATCGAAATGCTGCCTCGCCTGCCCAAGCGGCTGGTGCTGATGCTGCGCGACGCCGTCATGGTGGTGGTCTTCGTCATCATCTGCTTCGAGGGCTTTGAGCTTGCGAAGGCGGTCAACGGCATGCCGCTGGTCGCCACCGGTCTGCCGACCGCATTGCTGGCCTGGCCGGTGATCATCGGCGCCGCCCTCACCAGCTTTCACTGTGCGCTGCGGCTGATCGTCGAGATCGCCGATCCGCGCGCCGATATCCCGCACACCCCCAAGGTGCTGACGTGAGTCTGCTCTATATCGTGGTCCTGCTCGTCCTGCTGTTCGCCGGCATTCCGGTGGCGACGAGCCTGCTCATTGTCGGCATCGGCGGCATCGTCATTGCCGGCGTCCCGCTTTCCATCCTCGGCCAGCGCATCGCCTTCGGTATCGACAGCTTCACCCTCATCGCCATCCCGATGTTCCTGCTGATGGGCAACCTGATGAATGCCAGCGGGGTGACGCAGCGCATCTTCGATTTCTCCGTTGCCATGGTCGGGCATTGGCGGGCCGGGCTCGCGCAGGTGAACATCATCGGATCGCTGATCTTTTCGGGCATGTCCGGCTCGGCCCTCGCCGATGCCGCGGGGCTCGGCACGGTCGAGATCCGCGCCATGACGCTGAAGGGCTATTCGCCGGCCTTCGCGGCCGCCATTACCGCCGCGTCGGCGACCATCGGGCCGGTCATCCCGCCCTCGACCGTGGCCGTGCTCTATGCCTTCATCGCCGACGTGTCGATCGGCCGGATGTTCCTTGCCGGGGTCGTTCCCGGGCTGCTGATGACCTTCGTGCTGATGGCCATCGTCCACTATCGCGGCAAGAAGCTGAACCTGCCCGAGTTCCCGAGAGCCAGCTGGCCCGAGCGACGGCGCGCCACCTGGAAGGCACTTCCGGCCCTCGTCGTCCCGGTCGGGCTGATCGGCGGCATGCGCACCGGCATCTTCACCGCCACCGAAGTGGCAGCGGTGGGGGCGCTCTATGCCCTCTTGCTCGCCGCCGTCTACTGGAAGACCACCGACCGCAAGGAAATGCTCGGGGCTTTCCGGGAAACGGCGCTCTCGACCGGCGGCATCATGGTGATCGTCGCTAGCGCCAATGTCTTTGCCTGGATCCTCGCCCGTGAACGCATCCCGCAGGACGTGGCCGAGAGCGTCATCGCCATGGGCCTGTCGCCGATCGTGCTGCTGCTGCTGCTCAACGTCGTCATCCTGCTGCTCGGCATGATCCTCGATGCCTCGGCGATCCTGATCCTCGTCACCCCGGTGATCGTGCCGGCGCTGGCGGCGGTGGGCATCGATCCGGTGCATTTCGGCATGGTGATGATCGTCAACATGATGATCGGCATGATCCATCCGCCGGTCGGCATGGCGCTGTTCATCGTTTCCAACATCGCCAAGGCGCCGGTGATGCAGGTGGCCCTGGAGACGGTGCCCTACATCGTCGGCTTCCTCATCATCCTGCTCCTAATCACCCTCGTCCCGCAGCTGGTGCTGTGGCTCCCCGACCTCGTCTATGGACCGGCTATCCCATGAGCACCCAGACCACCGAAATCATGCATGGCGGCGCCGAGCGTCTCACCATCAACTGGGTCAACGCCGATCCGCCGCCGACCCGCATCGCGCGCTATCGCGTCCTGCCGGGCCATTCGGTGTCGATGCACGTCCATACCGGCAAGGCCGAGCACTGGGTGATCGTCGCCGGTGAGGGCGTAGTGCGAGTGGGCGAACAGTCGTTCCCGGTGAGCGTCGGCGATGTGGTGCATACCCCGCCCACCGTGCCGCACGGGCTGACCGCCACGGGCGAGGAGCCGCTGGTGTTCCTCAACATCGTGCAGCCCACCGGCGAGCCGATCACCTCGACCGAGATCGGAGCCTGAGCATGGCGCGCCTGCTTGTTACCGGCGGCAGCGGCATGGTGGCCCAGCACGTGGCCGAGGCGGCGCTGGCGGGTGGGCACGAGGTGGTGCTCGCGGACGTGAGCTGGCCGGAGGACCGGCTCTGGGCCGGGGCAACCGAGCGCCTGAGCTTCGACATCAGGGACGCCGAGGCCTGCCGGCAGCACGCCGCCGGCGCCGCGGCCATCATCCACTGCGCGGCAGTGGTGGGGCCGCTGCGGGCGCGGCTCGATCCGCAGCTGACGCTGGCGGTGAACGTCAACGGCACCGCCAACCTGCTCGAGGCGGCGCATGCACAGGGCGCCCGCCTGCTCAACGTCTCGACCGCCACGCTCTATGGCAACCGGCCGGACCTGCAGCCGCTGGCCGAGACCGATCCTGCCGATCCGCTGACCATCTACGACGGCAGCAAGCTGATGAGCGAGAGCTGGTGTGCCGCGCACCGGCGCACCTTCGGCTCCGACAGCGCCTCGTTCCGCACCGGTTTCGTCTATGGCCGGGGCAACCAGATCGGCGAGTACTTCCTGCCGCGCGTACTGGCCGGCGAGACGGTGGAGGAGAAAGCCGGGGGCGACCATCCCTGTGACTTCACCTATGTCGTCGATCTCGCCGAAGCGCTGCTCGCCGCCGCCCTGGCCCCCAAACTGGCGAACTCCGTCTACAACGTCACCGGTGGCGTGTTGCGCACCCGCGGCGAGTTTGCCGGCGCAGTGCGGGCGCTGCTGCCGGAGGCCAAGATCGTCCAGGCGCCGGGCATCGATCCGGGCCGGCACCTGCGCGGCGCCTGCCGGCTCGCGCGTGCCAAGGCGGATTTCGCCTGGCAACCGCGCTTTTCGGTAGAAGCCGGGCTTGCCGACTGGCTCGGGCGCCTGCGCTCGCTATGATGCGCGGCGCCAACCACACCTGGACCCAGCGATGAGCGAGCCGGCGACCTCCCCGATCCTGCACCGCAAGAAGGCGGACCTCGTCTATGAGTACCTGCGTGAGCAGATCATCAACGGCACCTATGCACCGGGCCGGCGAATGACGCTGGCGGACCTGTCGGGCGAACTGGGCCTGTCGCACATGCCGGTGCGCGAGGCGCTGTTGAAGCTCGAGCGCGAGGGCCTCTTGGTCAGCGAGCCGCACAAGGGCATGCGCGTGGTCGAGCTGTCGCTCAAGGACGCCCAGGAGATCTTCGAGATCCGCTGCGAGCTCGAGGGGCTGTCCGCCTGGCGGGCCGCCCAGGCCGGCGATGCCGAGCTCGCCGACGACCTGGTGGCGATCAATGCCGATTTCGCCGATGCCTACCGGCGGCAGGATTTCACCGCCATGGGCTCGGCCAACTGGATGCTGCACCGCCGCATCCTGCAGGCGGCCGACAGCGCCCAGCTGACCCGCGTGCTCGAAGACCACTGGACCGCCTCGCAGCGCTACCGCTCCGGCTACCAGCTGATCCCCGGCCGCGCCCACCAGACCATCGCCGAGCACCAGGCGATCATCGACGCCATCCGCCGCGCCGATCCCGAAGCGGCCCGCGCTGCGGCCCGCGCCCACATCCAGCAGGCGGGCGCCGAGCTCGCCCGCATCGTTTCGAAG
>JAEUMC010000448.1 GCA_016793415.1 Devosia sp.
GGTCTCCTTCGACCTTGGCAATACCGTAAAGGCTAGCAAGACTCTGCGTCGATCGGATCAGCACAGCGGCGAGCTTGGCCACGTCCATTGACGAGCCTCCGCCGAAGCCAACCACGATGTCGACTTCGGCGGCGCGAGCCAGCGCCACGCAGTCGAGCAGCACGCTTTCCGGCGGGTCGGCAACCACGGCGTCGTACAGTGTAACATTGAAGCCGGCGGCCCCGAGCGAAGCCAGGGCCGGGTCGAGCACGCCGGCGCCCCGCAGGCCGCGATCGGTCACCACCAGCAACCGGCGTTCGGCGAACCAGGCTTTCAGCTTGTCGCCAAGCTGGGCCGCGCCACCCCACTCGACGGTTAGGCTGGGCACGGAATTGAACTGAAACGGCTGCATGGGTCTGGCGTCCAGGTCGCTGCTCTTGGCAGGTCCGCCACTAGCCAGCGATTGGCCTGGCAGCAACCCTACCTTGGTCGAGACTTCACAGAGCGCGCAGCAGATCATCGACCGCGAGTCTGCGGTAGTCGTTCGGTGCAGCGGGCGCGGTCAATCCGGCGGCAGGATGCCGAGCACGCTGACGAGGGCGATGACGACGGTGCCGATGACCAGTTCGGCCACCGTGCCGTCGCGCAGTTGCTTGATACCCTCGGGTCCCTTGGGAATGCGCGGCATGAAGACGTAGCGATTGACGATGGCGATGAGGCACATGCTGCCCACCAGCGCGACCTTGAGCGCGAGCAGCAGCTGGTAGCTGGAACCGGGACTGAGCGGCACATGGTGCAGCACGAACCAGCTGTTGGCGATGCCACTGGCGAGCGCCAGCGCCACGGCGCCGTGGCCAAGGCCGGAGAACCGCCGCAGCGCCAGGTCGGCATGCTCGGTCTGGTGCGCTTCGCCGATCCGGCGCAGCAACAGCACCACCGAGAGGAGCGAGCCGAACCAGAAGCCGGAGGAGAGCAGGTGCACCACCTGGCTGGCCTGGCTGAGCAGGCCCAGCATCCCGGAAAGGGTCATGGCGTGGCCGACAAAGGCCAGGGCGGCGAGCTTGAGGGTGGCGCAGACGGCAAGCGCGCCGCCACGGCGCGGCCCGAGCCCATGAGCGATGCCGACGGCCAGCGTCGCGAGCAGCAGGTTGACGATCCAGGCGTGGCCGAAGCTGGTGCTGGTCAGCACCAGCTGGATCACCTCGAGGTTGAGCGTATCAGCCCAGCCATCGCCCATGGTGCCGGCGGCGAGGCCAAGCCAGGCCACGGCGCTCACAAGCAGCAACCAGGCATTGAACCTGGCGATGCGCCGCGAAGTCGACAGCAGGCTGTCGCTCAGCGGCTTCGCGGCGATCCAGGTTTCGAACACTGCCGTGCCGAACAGCTGGATCGCCGCCGAGTAATGGAGAAAGCGGGCGAGCGAAAGTGCTGTCTCCATTCCCCCTCCCCCGCCTCAGGTGACGTTCAGCTGGTAGCTGCCGGCGACCTTGTGGCCGTCGTCGGATACGGCCGTCCAGTTGACGGTGTACTGGCCGGCGGCGAGCGGCGCGGCAAAGGTCACCACCAACACCTTCGGATCAGCGGCATCGAGCGCCACCGTCGCCTCGTGTGCCGCCCCGCCGGCGTCGACCACCATCACCTTGCTGAACGCGGCGTTGAGCGCCTCCGAGAAGCTGAGCCTGAGCTCGGCGACCGGGGCAGTCGCTGCCGGCGCGGCGGCGCCGTCGGTTGCAACCGGCACCTCGGAAAGCAGCTTGGCGTGAGCCAAGGCGGGGCCGGCCGCGAGAGCCAGCGCCAGGGTGGCGCAGGCGAGGCCGGCAAGCCGGAGTGGTTCGAGCATGCTCCTCATGGTCATTTCCTTTGGCTCAGTGGCCCGACGCGTTGGGGTTGTGCGGCGCGTCGAACACTTCGGGGTTCGGCTCGCCTTCGACGATCAGGTAGCCGGCAAGACCCCGCTCGGCGCGCGACAGGGCATGGTCGACCAGCACGTAGCGCCCGGGCACTTCGAGCTTGAACTCGACGATGTTGGCCGAGCCGGGCGGCACCGAGATCGACTGCACGTTCTCGATCGGCGGGCTGATGACCGAGCCGAGCTGGTAGGCCTTGTCGAAGATCTCGCCGATGACGTGGAACGACGAGGTGAAGTTCGGCCCGCCCACCCCGAAGAACAGCCGTACGGTTTCCCCGACCTTGGCCTTGAGCGGGTAGTGGTCGGTGAGGGCGCCGACATGGCCGTTGAAGACGAAATACTCCGGCGTCTCGTTGATCAGCTTGTCGTAGCTCTGGGTGAGCAGGCCCGCCGTGCCGAAGCTCTCCTCGGTATAGATCTCGCCCTGCATCACGTAGAACTCGCGATCGACCGGCGGCAGGCCTTCCTCGGGCTCGACCAGGATCAGCCCATACATGCCGCTCGAGATGTGCATGGCCACCGGGGCGACGGCGCAGTGGTAGACATAGAGGCCGGGATTGAGCGCCTTGAAGGTGAACTGGGTGGCTTCGCCCGGGTTCGACATGGTGGCGCCGGCGCCGCCGCCCGGACCGTTCACGGCGTGGAAGTCCACGTTGTGCATCATCAGGCTGTTTTCGTGGTTCTTGAGGTGCACCTCGACGGTGTCGCCGACGCGCACCCTGACGAACGGGCCCGGCACGCGACCGTTGAAGGTCCAGAACTGATAGGTGGTGTGCTCGTCGAGCCGAGCTTCGAGCTCAACCGTTTCCAGTTCCACCACGACGGTTTCCGGGGTGCGCCGGGTGATCGGCGGCGGGATATTGGTGGGGTCGCG
>JAEUMC010000455.1 GCA_016793415.1 Devosia sp.
GAGTTCTTCACCAGCCGCTTCGACCGGCTCGACACACAGCTCAAGGCGATGATGGCCGCTCGCGCCGACGTCGCAAAATCCAAGGGAGACCAGTGACATGCCCGCCACCTACGCCCTCGATCGTGGAATGAGTTTGCAGCGCACCTTCGCGGCCCCCGCCAGTGTCGTGTTCGAGGCCTGGACGGATCCGGCCTATCTCGACTGGTACTTCAACCCCGACCAGCACACCGACGAGCCGGCGACGGTCGACCTGAGGGTCGGCGGCCAGTGGCGGCAGGAAATGGTGGAGACGCCCGAGAAGCGCTATTTCACCGGCGGCGTCTATCGCGAGATCGTACCGGGCAAGAAGCTGGTGTTCTACTGGGGCGCCGTGGGGGGCTGGCCGGAACTCGACCTCGACAACCTCGACGAGAGCCCGCTGGTCACCATCCGGCTCACGCCCTATGGCGCCCAGACGGTGATGGATTTCCAGGTACAGTTTCCCGACCAGTACACCCCTGAGCGGGTCGACTGGTGGATGAACTGCGGCATGATCGCCGGCTGGAACATGACCATCGACCGGCTGGTCGCCGTCTACGAAGCCCAGCGCCGGGCAGGCTGAACGCAACAGGGGCGCGCGCCGCGGCGCACGCCCCTGCCCTGAAGTCCGCTGACGATCAGTCGAAGAAGTTCTCGTCACCCTCCTCGAGGTACTTCTTGGCTTCCTTGGCGATCAGGTTGACGCCGAGGCCCGGGCGATCCGGCACGTCGATCAGCCCGCCCTTCACCGGCATGCCCTCAAAGCCCTCGGTGATGTCGTACCAGAACGGCTCGAAGCGGGCCGGATACTCGAAGGCGATCAGGTTGTCCGGCATGGTGGCGCAGACCTGGATCAGCGCGGCAAGACCAAGGATGCCGTTGGCCGTGCCGTGCGGTGCGATGGCGATGCCATGCAGATCCGCGTGCTCGGCCACCCACTTGATCTCGGCAAGACCGCCGATATCGCAGGGGTCGGGGCCGATGACGTTTACCGCATGGCTCTCGATCAGCTGCTTGTAGTGCTGGCGCAGGTAGATCTGCTCGCCGGTATGGATCGGCGTCGTGGTGTGGTGCGTCACATCCTTGTAGACGTCAGGGTTGACGTAGGGCGAATAGTCGCCGGTCACCGTGTCTTCGATCCACAACAGGTGCAGGTGCTCGACCGCCTTCGCAAGGCGCAGCGCATCGAGCGGCATGAAGCCCGGGCCGGCATCGACCGCGGTATTGTAGCCCTTGCCCAGGGTTTCGCGGGCCGAGGTGATGCAGGCAACGAGGTGGTCGAAACCCTCCTTGGTCATCGTACCCTTGTGCGGGTACGGGAACGGCGCATCTTCCTGCACCTCGCCATAGAAGAAATCCGGGAAGTCCCGCACCATCGACGAGTGGTAGGCGCTGGGCAGCTTGAACAGGGTGAACTCGCCCTTCAGCGACTTGCCGTACTCGGCCCAGCGCTTGTAGCCGGCTGGGGTGTGCTCGGCGCCGCCGGGCACCTCGGCCTGATACAGCGTACGATAGGTGCGGACCTGGTCGCGCACCTTGCCGCCGAGCAGGCGGTAGACCGGGGCGTTGAGCGCCTTGCCGGCAATGTCCCACAGGGCGTGCTCGATGGCCGAGACGGCCGAGCCGAACGGCTTGAAGCCGCCGCGCACCCGGATGCGGCGCATGACGCGCTCGACGTCGCGCGGATCCTGCCCGACGATCCAATCTTTCAGCTGCAGCACCTGCGGCTTCACGTAGGGTTTCGGGGTCTCGATCTGGCTCCAGCCGGTGATGCCCTCATCGGTGGTGATGCGGATCACCGGGCTGTTGGCGATGATCGCGCACTTGAGATCTGTAATCTTCAACGGGAGCTCCTCAAAATCCCTACCATACCAGTATGGCAGCTATGGCGCATTCCTGGGCGGATTTGAATGCTCCTAATGGGGAATGATCGAAAAATGTCGGCTGTCTGCTCCCCCTGCCCAATCGGCATCCGAGCACGCATACGCGTCAGTCTGCCGCGTTTGTGCGCCTTGCCATTAGCCGAACCTTAACCGCGGCATTGCAGATTGGCGGCTGAACAAAGGCGCCGATGAAGGGCGCTGAAAAGACTGAGATACCGCGCGGTTTCGGGCGGATGTCGAGAAGCAGACAGGAGTCGCTTCGAACATAGAAGGCAGCCGGATCGGACCGCGCCGATCGCCGCCTCGGGTTCGCAGGACACCTGTCCCTGATTTAGTAGCGCGGGTCCTGTTCTATGCGTCTCATCATCGGCATCGTCGTGATCATCGCCAGCGTCATCGGCGGCTACGTCGCCATGGGCGGCAAGATCGACGTGCTGATCCAGCCCTTCGAGGCGGTGATCATCCTGGGCGCCGCCTTCGGCGCCTACATCATCGGCAATACCGGGCCGGTGCTGAAGCAGACGGCCAGTATCTTCGGCATCCTGTTTCGTGGTCCGCGTTACGACAAAGCCGCCTATGTCGAGTTGCTCGGCCTGCAGTTCACGCTGTTCAAGCTGGTGCAGGCCAAGGGCGTGCTGGCTCTCGAGCCGCATATCGAAGACCCCGACAACTCTTCGATCTTCCAGCGTTTCCCGACCTTCGCAGCCAACCACCACGCGGTGGAGTTCATGTGCGACTACCTGCGCATGGTCACCCTGGGCAGCAACGTCGCCCACGAGATGGAGGCGTTGATGGATGAGGAACTGGAGACCCACCATCAGGAAAACGAGCGCCTCGTTGCCGCGGTGCAGGCGCTGGCCGACGGCACGCCGGCGCTCGGCATCGTCGCCGCCGTGCTCGGCGTGATCAAGACCATGGGCTCGATCAGCGAGCCGCCCGAAGTGCTCGGCCACATGATCGGCGGCGCGCTGGTGGGAACCTTCCTCGGGGTGTTCGTCGCCTACGGCTTCTTCGGCCCGATGGCGCAGTCGCTGCGCAACATCTTCGAGGCGGAGTCAAAGTACTTCCTGTCGATGAAGGTCGGCCTGCTCGCCCAGATGTCGGGCTATGCCCCGGCCATTGCCGTGGAGTTCGCCCGCAAGGCGCTGATGTCGGAAGTGCGTCCGACCTTCGCCGAGATCGACGAAGCCACCGCCAACCTGCCCGCTTCGTGAGGGCCTGAGCCATGGCACGCAACGAACAGACCATCATCATCAAGAAGATCAAGAAGGCCGGCCATGCCCATCATGGCGGCGCCTGGAAGATCGCCTATGCCGACTTCGTGACCGCCATGATGGCGTTCTTCCTGCTGCTGTGGCTGATCAGCATGACGACGCCGGAGCAGAAGAAGGGACTCGCCGACTATTTTGCGCCGCCCAATGTGAGCGAAAACACCAGCGGCGCCGGCGGGGTGATGGGCGGGCTCGCCTTCTCCGAGGACGGCGCCAAGATCGCGGTGGAATCCAACAAGGACGCGCTGACGGCGCCCGAGAGCAGCGAAGCCGGGCCGAAGATGGAATCGCGCGGCGGCGTCGCCGAGATCGGCGGCAGCCAATACGACGCGACCCGCGCCTCAACCATCTCGCTCGAGTCTCGCTACAATGCCGACTACCACGCGGCGGCCGCCAGCATCCGGCAGGCCTGGCAGGCGCTGCCCGATATCACCAAGATCGCCGATAACCTCCTGGTGCGCGAAACCGAGACCGGGCTCGACATCGAGATCATGGACCAGGAAGGCCGGCCGATGTTCCCCGAGGGGTCGAAGTACCCCTACGAGTCGACCCGCAAGGCCATCGCCGCGCTCGCCCCGATCCTGCAGAAGCTGTCGAACCAGATCACCATCTCGGGCCACACCGCCGCCGGTGCGGTCTACGACAACCCGCGCTACGGCGCCTGGGACCTGTCGAGCGACCGCGCCAATGCGGTGCGCGCCATTCTGGGAGAGTTCGGACTGTCGGACGATCGCATCCGCGCGGTGAATGGCAGCGCCACCTCCGAACCCCTGTTCCCCAACGACCCATACCTCGCCGGCAATGGCCGCGTGCAGATCGTCGTGCGCTACGAAGCGCCGCCGGTCCCTGCCGGGCTGAAGCCGTAGCCTGGGCAACCACAGGCAAAAGAAAAGGCCCCGTCAGGGGCCTTTTCCATATTGCGCCGTCGGGACAAGTCCCCCAGCGCCAAGGACGTGCGGCTCAGAGCGCCTTCAGGTTCGTCGCCGAAACCTTGCCGTCGCGGCCGGTCTGCAGCTCGTAGCGGACCTTCTGACCC
>JAEUMC010000477.1 GCA_016793415.1 Devosia sp.
TGGCGACAACCCATGTCGAGACGGCGCGTGAGATGCTGACTGCCGTCGAGAGCGCTCTGCCCGCCGATGGCGCCGTGTTCGTCGCCGCGGTGGCGGACTGGCGGGTCGACAGCGTTGCCACGGACAAGATCAAGAAACAGCCGGGCACCGGCTCTCCGCCCAATCTCAGCATGGTCGAGAACCCCGATATCCTTGCGACAGTCGGGCATCATGCCAACCGTCCCGGCATCGTCGTCGGCTTTGCGGCCGAGACGCGCGATGTGGTGGCGAATGGCGAGGCAAAACTCAAGCGCAAGGGCGCCGATCTGATCGTTGCCAACGATGTGTCGGCCGCAGGCGGCGCCATGGGGGGCGACCGCAACAAGGTGACGCTGCTGAGCAAAGACGGCGCCGAGGCATGGCCGGAGCTGGACAAGCTCGAGGTGGCGGAGCGGCTGGCAGAGGAGATCGCGGCGCGGCTCGGCAATGGGTCGAAGCCCGCATGACGCGGACGGCCGAGCTTTCGCCCTACCACCGGTTCAGCAAGGCGGAATGGGTGGCCTTGCGCGCCGACGAGCCGATGACGCTCACAGCCGAGGATGTGATGCGGCTGCGCGCCCTCTCCGATCCGATCTCGCTTGAGGAGGCCGAGCAGGTCTACCTGCCGCTGGCGCGACTCCTCTCGCTCTATGTCGAGGCGATCCAGGGGCTGCATCGGGTGTCGCAGCGCTTCCTCAATACCGGCGCGCCGAAGGTGCCGTTCATCATCGGCGTCGCCGGTTCGGTGGCGGTCGGCAAATCCACCACCGCGCGTATCCTCCGGGCGCTGCTGCAGCGCTGGCCGTCGAGCCCGAAGGTCGATCTCGTCACCACCGACGGGTTCCTGCACCCCAACGCCACGCTGATCGAGCGTGGGCTGATGCGGCGCAAGGGCTTTCCCGAGAGTTTTGATCGGGCGCGGCTGGTGGCCTTTCTCGCCGCGGTGAAATCGGGGACACCAGCGCTCGAGGTGCCGATCTACTCGCACCTCGTCTACGACGTGGTGCCGGGCGAGCACCTGATCGTCGACCAGCCCGACATCCTGATC
This sequence comes from Devosia sp., assembly GCA_016793415.1. Lineage (GTDB taxonomy): Bacteria > Pseudomonadota > Alphaproteobacteria > Rhizobiales > Devosiaceae > Devosia_A. Next base: position 1,067 of record JAEUMC010000477.1, read on the forward strand.
GTCGAGGGCCTCAACATCCTGCAGCCGGGAGCGCCGGGCAAGGCCGGCACGCCGATCCTCTACGCCTCGGATTTCATCGACTTCTCGATCTATATCGACGCCGACCCCACAGACCTTGAAGCCTGGTACCTTGAGCGCTTCTTCCGGCTCAGGGAGACCGCGTTCCGCAACCCGGACTCGTTCTTCAAGCGCTACGCCGACATGAGCAAGGACGAGGCGGGCACGTTCGGCCTCGACAACTGGCGTTCGATCAACCTGCCGAACCTGGTCGACAACATCGCGCCGACCCGAAGCCGTGCCGACCTGATCCTCAAGAAGGGCAGCGACCACTTGGTCGCCGAAGTGCTGCTGCGCATGGTGTAGAATGGCCCTTCATGGCGCGCTCACAACGGGTTAGGGTCACCGCGCCTAATCATCTTGGGGAATGACCATGGCCAGCCTGCTGACGCTCATCTATTCGTCGCCGACGCTCGATATCGCCAAGGGCGAGGAGTTGGTGACCCAGGGGACGCCAGGTCGCGATCTGTATGTTCTGGAGAGCGGCAGGTTTATCGTCGAACGCAACGGCGTCGCCATCGCCACCATCGAGCACTCCGATGCGATGATCGGCGAAATGTCGGTGCTGCTGGGCCGGCCACATAGCGCCACGGTCCGGGCCGAACGCGACAGCAAGGTGCGGGTGGTACGCGACGCCATGCGCATCCTCGAAAAGCACCCCG
>JAEUMC010000535.1 GCA_016793415.1 Devosia sp.
AGCCCGGCCTCGAGCCGCAGGCTGTCGCGGGCGCCCAGGCCAATCGGCTTGACGCGCGCATCGGCCAACAGCGTGTCCCAGAAGGCGGCGGCATGCTCGGGATCGACGAGGATCTCGAAGCCATCCTCCCCGGTATAGCCGGAGCGCGAGATCACCAGCTTGGTGTCGCGCCAATCGAACGAGCCATAGTGCATGAAGCCGAGCTCGGCGGCGGCGGGGACGATGGCGTCGATCACGGCGGCGGCTTCCGGCCCCTGCAGCGCCAGTAGCGCACAGTGGTCGGAGCGGTTGAGCGTGGCACGGCCGAGCGCCGCAGTGGCGATGCGTTGGAAATCGGCTTCCTTGGTGCCGGCATTGACGACGATGTAGAGCGCCCCGCCCCAGCCTTCGGCCGCCGGGCGGGCGACCATCAGGTCGTCATAGGTGCCGCCCGCTTCATTGAGCAGCAGCGTGTAGCGAATCTGGCCCGGCTTCAGCCCCTTGATGTCACCACAGATCAGCGGCTCCACCACCTCGGCGATCGCCGCATGGTCGGCCTCGCCATCGCCGGACTTGCCGTCGAGCACGAGAAAGCTCGGTCCCATATGCGAGACGTCGAACAGGCCGGCATGCTCGCGCGTCCATTTGTGCTCGGCGATGATGCCGGCGGGGTATTGAACTGGGAGCGAGTAGCCGGAGAACGGCACCATGCGGCCGCCCAGCGCAATATGCTTGTCGTTGAGGACTACGGTCTTGAGGTCGTCTGCCGGTTCATCGGCCATCTTGGACACCAGGGGCTCGTTGCACGACAACGCGCGAGCGAACGCCCCCGCGTCGGTGCCCCCTCTGTCCGCTAACCTGAGAGATTTCCTGACCACCTATGGGTCAGTTGCTCCTTCGGTGAGGCGAGATCGCCTGCTTTCCAGAGTTCAGTTTCGCAGCGGTCCGGGTGCCTGAGAGTTTCCGGGGCGGTTGCTCCTTCGGCGCCGGTTCAGGACCGGACTCTCCCGCTGCTCAGAAATGCTAAGCCGGGTTTGGGCGGCGGAGTCAATCGCAGACTACCCTGGCCCACAGCAGGGCAATCGCATTTGGCGTGGTGGGAGACCGGGATACGCGGCAGCTTCCAAAATGAAATCCCCGCTTTCGCGGGGATGACATCGAGTTGATGATACCTTGGAGCGCCAGCTTATTTGCTGTCGAAGCCGACCCAAATGACGATCTGCTCGCCGCCGGTATAGGGAATGGCAACGTTCTCGACCACCTTCACGAACTCTTCCGACTGGTTCGGCGGGGTGATCGTGACCGGAATCTCGTAGCGCTCGGAGAACAACGGCACCTCGTCGCGTTCGACCGCGAAGCGAACCGGCACGTTGACGTTGGTCTGGTTGCCGGCGGGGCCGAGCAGCAGACGGCCGACAATGCCCATCTTCACGGTGATCAGCCCGTTGGAAACCACGCAGTTGCGCGACTGCTTCTCTATGACGGCCTGGTAGTTCAAGGAGCGTGCGTCGCCGACCTTGCCCTTGCCGTAATAGAACAGCGCCTCGCCGCCATTGCGCACCTTGATCGGTGGGCATTCGGTGGCAATGGCCGGCAGTGCATTGGTGCTGGCGGTCGCCAGCTCCTGCTGCGTGGGGTTGGCGGTAGCCATCGGCGACGGGCCGCTCGCGGCGGGCGCGAACATGTTGCCCATCGAGCAGGCCGAGAGAGCGAGCGCCAGCACGCCCATGGAAACCAGTTTTGTGCCGCGCGTCGCCGCCAAATCAACAAACCCCATGCGACTGCTCCTTACGCACTAACTCGCGACGCTTCGAGCGCCAGCAGAACCGCCGGCGCGCCGCTGACGGTCACTCCTGCCACATCCTGCACAAAGAGGTCCTTAACGACGCCGTTCTCGATGATCATGGCGAAGCGGGCAAAGCGCTTGCCCATGCCGGAAATCTGCTTGGAAAGGCCCAGCGCGTCGGCGAGGTTGGCGTCGCCATCGGCGATGAACTCGACCTTGCCGATCGCTTCGGAGCGCTCGGCCCAGGCTTTGGTCACGTGATGGTCGTTGACGGCGCCGCAGACGACGCGGTCGACGCCGAGCGCTTTGAACTTGCCCACATTGGAGACGAAGCCCGGCAGATGCGAGGTGTCGCAGGTCGGGGTGAAGGCGCCGGGTACCGCGAAGAACACCACCCTGCCGGTGCCGAGCACGGCGTCGGACGTGGTATCGACCGTGTCGCCATTGCCCACGAGTTTGACCGGAACGGACGGAATCCTGTCCCCGCGCTGGATGGTCATCTCAGTGAAAGCTCCCATGATCGAACGTACACCCTCTGCCCGGGCGCGACGGACCTTAGATCAGTCGCCCGCCGCAGTCGACCCGGCGGACGCAATCCGCCGTTCAACCGAGAACGGACCCATTTCGGTCATGAATGTGAGCCGGACGGGCATGCCCTCCACGCCGCGGCTACTTTCTCCCCCGAGCAGTGGCAGGAGCACTAGTTTTCCATCCGGGCTTTTTTGCGGCGCCCCAAAGAGTTGCCCGGTTTCCCCGGTGTCAGCGATCAGTGACAGCGGATCGACCTTGGCGTCGTCGAGCCGCACGGCCAGAGCACCGACAGCGCTGTCGAAGCCGACCCAGGCAATCGGATCGCGCGGCTCATCCCAGGGCATCGGAGTCAGCGCAAGCGCCTGCGCGATGCGAAGGCCCTGGGCTCGGTCAGGGGCAGCGAAATCCAGCGGCAACTGGAAGCTGGCGGCGACCGGCACGCAGATCTCGGAGCACACGCCCATCACGATACCAACTCGGATATCGGCAGCCTTGCCATCGAGCTTCAGCTCGACCGGCAGCACGGTGGGACCTCGATAGACGAAATCGACGTAACCGGTCTTGGTCTCGATCAGCGGGAACGGCCACAGCACCTCGTGACCGGTGACCCCGGTAGATGCGCCGAAGTCGAACTCGGTGGGGATGCCGGTCTCTCCGGGAACACGCCAATAGGTGTTGGTGCTCTGCGGCATGTCGATCTCGAGCGCCACCACGGTGGTGCCGTCGGGCTTCAGCACATCGGAGGAGATCAGCCGGACCTTGGCGCCGGGCGCTACCTCCTGCCACGGCGTTTCGGCCGCGATGGCAGGGCTGAGAAGCATGGGGATAAGCAGAAGTGCCGGGATGCGCATGGGTTTCCGGATAGCCGAGCGCACCCCAAATAGAAAGGCG
>JAEUMC010000622.1 GCA_016793415.1 Devosia sp.
ATCAGCATGTAGGCGCCGACCCCGATCAGCGTGCCGAGCAGCACGACGCGCAGCAGGCCGGTGGCAAAGAACATGCGCACGCCTTCGAGGTCGAGCATGCCCACGGTGATCAGGTCGCCGGTATGCACCTTGTCGTGGTAGGAAAAGCTCAGCCGCTGGATCTTCTCGTAGACCGCGAGGCGCAGCTCATAGGCCGTGTGGTGGCCCACCGCTTCGCCGAAATAGTTCATCGACATCGTGAACAGGCCGCGCAGGATCGACACCACCAGCAGCACGATGGCGATGGTCCACAGCGCGTCGATGGCCCCGACGCCGCCGTCCAGCACACCCTCGGCGCGATCCACCGCCTGCCCCAGCAGCACCGGCGTCGCCAGTTGCAGCGCCGACGAGATGAAGCAGGAAAGGATGGTGATGATCACCATCCAGGGGTGACGCCAGGTCAGCACCATGATGCGCCACAGGGTCGTCAGGCCCTTGCCCTGCTGTGCGGCAACGACGTGTGACATTGCATCGCCAGGCGAATAGGCGCTGCGCGGAGCATTCGAGCTCAATTTGAGGGTCCAGACATAAAGCTTTAGGGGCCTGCCCTCGCCGGAATATTGGCGGACAGACTCGGCCCGGTAGAACCAGAGGAAGAATTATGTCTTCGCGCTGATTTGCGTTCTGTTCAAGGCAGATATGCCGGCGCGATAGGGTACTTTCGTATCAACGCCATAACGCTCCGCCATGATGTTGCACGAATGCAACCTCACCTTCGAGCCGACGTTGAGGGCGATATGACCCGAACCGAAGATGACCGGCGCAACATGACCGACGGCGACGACCTGCCGCCGCCCCGCAATGCCACGATCCGCGACGAGGACGACGCCTTCCGCGAAGCGGTGCGCAAGACCGCCTATTTCCTCTGGGAACAGGACGGCCGCCCGCATGGCCGCCACGACGAATACTACCTCCGCGCCCTCGCCCAGCACCGCCGCGAGCGCCAGTACGACCAGTGGCTGGAAGACGGCCCGGACGGCGAGTGACCCGGCTAGAAGTGGAGGTTCACGCCGACCTTGAAGGTCGAAAGCGTCAGGTTGTCGGTCACGTTGGCGCCACCGAAGTTGAATGCCTTGTCGCCGAAATCGTGGAACAGGTACTCGGCCTTCACCGAGATGTCGGTGGTGAGCTTCATTTCCGCGCCGAGACCGGCCACCCAGCCATAGCGGACCGCGTCTTCCTCGTAGATGTCGAGAAAGCTCGTCGTGCCCGCCGCGGCGAGGCCGGCAGTGCCGTAGAAGAACCACTGGTCGGCAACCACGCCGGCGCGGCCGCGGAGCGTTCCGAGCCAATGGACGTCGGTGCGCACCTCAGGGAAAATGTCGTCCACGCCGCCGCTGATGTTGGCGAGCGCCAGGTCGGCCTCGATGCCGACGGCAAAACCGTCGATCTGCTGGTTGCAGCCGATCTGCCCACCGGCCAGCCAGCCGGCGATGTCGTAGTCGAAACCGTCTTCGAAATCGTAGGGGTCATCCACGATCTCGACGACGCCCCAGCCATAGCCGGCATGCACGCCGACATAGCAGCCGGTCCAATCGTCGGGGACGGCGACCGCCGCTTCGGGCTCGGGAATATAGAGGTCCGCAGCCTGGGCGACCGTGACGCCTCCACCTACCGCCGCACTTGCCGCCACCGCCGCAGCGGCAAGCCCGTAAGCAACGACCTGCTGTTTTGCCAAGATAGCCCCCTGCCCGACGCAATCATGCTGCGCTATTGCGACCTTGGGTAGCAGTTGTGACACAGTCTGCAAACCCCGACAAACACCGACCAAAGTCCGTATGGGTCAGAAATGCAACAACACAACCCGGCTTTCGCAATACTGGATCGCGCGGCGCAACAGCCTGACGCGATTGCGTTCGTCGCGGGCGGCCACGCCATCACCTATCGTCGCTTCACCGAGCTGATGGTGCATTTTACCCGCCGGATGCGGGCCCTGGGCATCACCAGGGGCTCGACCGTGGGGCTGGCGATCAAGGATGCCGCGACCGCGACGCTGGCGGCCCTGGCGGTGGCGCTGCTCGGCGGTCGCTGGGTGCCCGCCTCGAGCGCATCTGCGGCGGTGTTCCCGGGGGTGACGCACGTCCTCGGCTCCGGCATCGGCGCGCGCCAGCCCGGCCGAATCGAAATCGGCAAGGACTGGTATGATGCGCCCCCATTCGACCCTGAGGCGCTATCGACATTTCCCGGCTATGCCGACCCCGGCGACACCTGGATCATCGCCCACTCGTCGGGCCCCACCGGCAGCCCCAAGTTCATGCCGGTGACCTATGCCACCGTGTGGCGCCGCATGGCGAACCCCGAGCTGCAGGATGGCGTCGCCCCCACGACCTGGAACCTGTTCCCGGCGACGAGTTATGTCGGCCTCAAGATCAATGCCGGCAACCTGGTGCTCGGCGGCACCAATGTTGCCGGAGCCGCCTGGGACGAGCTGGTGCGGCTGGGGGTAACCCGCGTCATGGGCTCGCCGGCCCAGCTCTCGGCCGCGATCTTCGGCCCCACCCCGCCGCCGCAGACCCGCCTGCGCTCCCTGAAGGTCACCGGGGCGCTGATCACCCGCCCCTTCGTCGAGACGGCCCTCGCCTATTTCGAGGAGCTGCATGTGCTCTATGCAGCGACCGAGTCCGGCGTCGCGACCGTGTTGCGCCTCACCGAGGCCAGCCAGTTCGACGGGTCGGTCGGCCTGCCATTCGACGGCGCGGAGGTCGAGGTCGTCGACCAGCGGCACCAGCCGGTGCCGCCGGGCGGCGAAGGGATCGTCCGCATCCGTACCGGCTGGGCGGTTCCGGGCTATATCGACGAACCCTCGGCCACGGCGCAGTTCTTCCGCGATGGCTGGTTCTATCCCGGCGACCTCGGTCGCCTTGCGCCGACCGGCGCGCTCTACGTCACCGGGCGCAGCAACGATGTGCTCAGCGCCGGCGGCATGAAACTCAATGCCGCCGAACTCGATGAGATCATCCAGTTCCTGCCCGGCATTGCCGACGGCTTCTGCTTCATGCGGCCCGATCGCCAGGGCGTCGAGATGCTCAGCGCCATGGTGACGTTGCGCCCGGGCGTCGGACCGGAGGCGCTGCGCCTGCTGCGGACTGTCGCCACCGCGCGGCTCGGCCCGTCGCGGGCTCCGCGACTGGCCTTCGTGGTCGAGAAGCTGCCGCGCAACGACAACGGCAAGCCGATGCGCTCGGCGGCGGCCGAACTCGCGGCAGGCCTCACCCCGATCAGGCTCGACGCCTGAACGTCTCGGAGAGCAACCGGCCGCCCCTCGGTCAGAACTGGCCGTCGAGCCTCGCGCTCAGCACATGGCTCGACGCATCGGCCGCGAGCTGGCCGGCATAGGCGATGCCGAGCGAGGTCGCGGTGCCGAGCTCGAGGTCGAGCCCGGCCTCGAGCGTTGCCGTATCGGCGGCAATCGGCACACCGAGCACCGTGAAGGCGTCGCCAGCGGAAAAGGCCTGGGTGGCAGACGGGGTCAGCTCGCCGAAGGCGTGGCGCCAGCCGACGCCGCCGCTGATCGTCGCGTCATGCTCGCCCATTGCCAGCACCTGCTCGGCCCGCACGCCCAGCGTGGTGAACCCCACGCCGGTGGCGTTGCGCTCGACCGTCAGCGCCGCGGCGCCGCCCTGCTCGCTGTAGCTCTCGGTGGTGGTGTTCACATAGGCGAGGTTGACGAAGGGCTGCAGCAGCGCCCCACCGGCATGGATGTCGTAGTCGAGTTCGGCGAAGCCCTGGGCGGTGCCGGCGCGGTAACTGGCGCTGAGCTCGTCGCCGAAGCCGGGGAGGACGACCAGCCGCTCGCTCGCCACGTCGTGCAGCGTGTAGGCGAAGGCGGTGCGCAGCGACAGGCCGTCCCAGGCCGTTCCGGCATAGGCGGCGACGCTGAAATCGTTCGAGCTGCCGCTCGAGGCGAGATCGGGCGCATCAAAGCTCGAGCGGTTGTATCCCGCTGCGACGCCGACCCGCCAATCGTCGAACTGCGAATCGGCACCGGCGACAAAGCCCCAGGCGGCGCGGTCGAGCCCGGCGGCGTTGCCATCCGACCCGGTCTTGCCCCACGAGGAGAGGCCGGCGAACCACAGTCCGGTCGCCGGCTCCGGCGCCGGGTCGGCGAACGACGCCGGCGTCGTGCTTGGCGCGTACGACATCAGCGGCACGGTGTCGCCGCCGCCCGAGAGGGCAAGGCCGAGGCGCTGGTTGAGGGCGCCGCGGAGCGCGCCGCTCTGTTCGACCAGGGCGCTGGTGATCGAGGCGCCGATCTCGCCCGAAAGGGCATTGAAGCTCGCCGCGATCGCCGCGTCATCGTCGGACAGCGCCAGGATGGCATCGTAGAGCGGATTGCCGGCCCCGGCGCTGTCGACGGCCTCGGCCACCGCCGCCTGGTTCGGCGTCGCAGCCCGATCGGCAAAGGCGAGCTTGACCAGCTGCAGCTGGACCGTGGTCGTGTCGTAGCTGAGTTCGGGCAGCAGGAAGGCGTAGTCGTCGAGGATCGTGCCGAACGTGCCGCTGACGGTGCCGTTGGCCGAGGAGATGATGGTGAGGGGGCCGGTCGTCGCGGCTGCCGGATCGGCAGTGACGTGAAGGATGCTGCCATTCTCCAGAGTCACGTCCCAGATGGCTTGCACGCTATCTGCCGTGGTGCCGGAATCGACGTCCACCTCGTAGGTGGCGCCCGACTTGAGGGTGAGATCCCCGAGGATCGCGAGCGTGCCGACGCCGCCATCGCCCGGCGTGAGCGTGCCACCGCTCTCGATGGTGGTCGTGCCAACGGTGCCCGATCCGCCAAGCCCGGCTCCGCTCTTGATCTGGACGTCGCCTGTGGTGACGCCGTCGAGCAACAGCAGACCATCATGCATGATCACCGAAGCGAGGATG
>JAEUMC010000637.1 GCA_016793415.1 Devosia sp.
CGTCTCCCTCCCCCTTGCGGGGAGGGATCAAGGGTGGGGGGCAGCCCGCGCCGGCCCTTCAGTTGATCGAAAGCTGATGCCAAGCCCACTAGACGTAGGTCGACTGGCAGGGTTAGCTCGCACGGCCTAAAGCTACCATACCAGTTCGAGGAGACCTGCAATGTACGAGACCTTCAACGGCTCGGCCCACCCGATGGCGCCCAGGGAAATCGCCATCACCGCTGTTCCCGACGATGAGCGGGTGTGGGTGCCGCAGGCCGAGGGCGTCTGGTTTCGGCCGCTGTTCCTCAACACCTTGCAGGGCCAGTGGTGCAACCTGCTGCGGGTGCGCCGCGCCGGCATCCTGAGCCGGCACCTCCATCCGCAACCGGTACATGGCTATGTCATCAAGGGCCGCTGGCACTATCTCGAGCATGATTGGGTGGCCGAAACCGGCTCCTACGTGTTCGAGCCACCCGGCGAGATCCACACCCTGACCGTCCCGGAGGATACGCCGGAGATGATCACCTTCTTCAACATTTCCGGCTGCATGGTCTATCTCGACAAGGACAACAGGCAGGTCGGCTTCGAGGATGTCTTCACCAAGATCGACATGTGCAAGAAGCACTACGAGAAGGTAGGGCTGGGGGCTGACTACGTGGATCAGTTCGTTCGGTAAGCAGAAGCCGCAACGGAGAACTCAAATGAGTTGGGCATCGGAATTCTACGCCGGCAAGACCGTCGTCATCACCGGCGGTACCTCGGGTATCGGCCAGGGCATCGGCCGCGCCTTCGCTGAGGCAGGGGCGGTGGTGCATGTCACTGGCGCCACCCAGGCCGAAGTTGAAGCCGGCGCCGCCGCCGAGCCGCGCTTTCGCTACACCGAGCTCGATGTCCGCAACGCCGAGCAGGTGACCGAATACGCTGCGACCTTCGGCAGCGTTGCCGCCCTCGTCAACTGCGCCGGGGTGAACCTGCGCGCCGCCGAGCACACCGTCGACGGGTTCCAGACCGTTATCGACATCAACCTCAACGGCTCGATGCGCACTGCCTACGCCTTCAAGGACAAGCTGGGCGGCGGCGCCATCCTCAATATCGGCTCGATGTTCTCGTTCTTCGGCGCCCCGCACGCTCCGGCCTATGCGGCGTCGAAGCACGCCGTTGCCGGCCTCACCAAATCGCTCGCCGCGGCCTTCGCCAAGGACGCCATTCGCGTCAATGCGCTGGCCCCCGGCTGGATCGAGACGGCAATGACGGCGGTGCCCCGCGCCAACGAGGCGCGCAACGCCGAACTGATGGGCCGCACCCCGCTCGGCCGCTGGGGCACCCCGGCGGACCTGGCGCCCGCCGCTTTGTTCCTCTGCTCGCCGCTCGCCGGCTTCATCACCGGAGCCATCCTGCCGGTCGATGGCGGCTACCTCATCGCATGAGCGACAGCATCAGCAGCAGCGTTGCGAGCATCGCAGCGCCGGAGCGGATCGAGTTCCACCGGACCCAGTCCCTGAGATAGCGCGACCAGTAGGCCGCGCCCTGCGCGCTCTCGGCCTCGAACTTTGCCAGCCGGTTGTTCATCGGTACGTTGATCGCCATCGTCACGCCGAACGTGCCGATGACGTAGACCAGTGCCCCCGCCGCCGCCCACAGGCTGCCGCCCGCCACCAGCACGGCGAGCACCAGGGCCAGCCCGAGAATGGCGGTCCCCATGAACGCACCGAGAAACCCGGCATTGAGCACCGTCACGTTGATGGCGTTCATCGTCGCGATGCCGCTCGCGGCCGGCTGCCGGGCAATACCCGGCATCACGAAGTTCGAGAAGGCGAAGAACGTTCCGCCGATCAGTGACGCGCCGAGCGCCACCACCATGCTGAGGATGTCGATCCAGCTCATGCTGCCTGCCTCCACGCGCCTCTGGCTGCCGCTTCGCGCGCAAAATCGGCAAAATCCCTGGGCTGCCTGCCAAGTGCGCGCTCGACGCCATCGGCGAGGGATTCGTTGCGTCCGTCCAGCACGACGCTGAACAGCTCTTCGAGCAACCCGGCGATCTCGTCCGGCACCTCGCTATGCGCCAGCCAGTCGAGGAACTCGTGCGCCGGCATGGTGCGGAACCGCACGGCAGTCCCGGCTGCCCGGTTGATTTCGGCAACCGCCTCGGCAAAGCTCAGCAGCCGTGGGCCGGTGACCTCGTAGATTTCGCCGATATGCCGACGATCGGTAAGCGCCGCCACCACCACGTCGGCAATGTCGTCGGCGTCGACGAACGGCTCGCGCACCGTATCCACCGGCAATGCCACCTCGCCGCCAAGCACCATCTCGAGGAACTGCCCTTCGTCGAAGTTCTGGTTGAACCAGCTGCCGCGGACCACGGTCCACTCGGCATTGGTGGCCAGCACCTGCTGCTCGGCGCGCTGCGCCTCCGGCTCGCCCCGGCCCGACAACAGCACCAGTCGCCTGACGCCCAGCGACACGGCCAGTTCGGCCAGGGCGCCGACGGTGTCGGCCGCGCCCTTGATCGCGATATCCGGATAGTAGGTGATGTAGGCGCTCGCCGCCCCCTCGAGCGCTGCCGCCCACGTGCTGCGCTCGGTCCAGTCGAAGCCGGTCGAGCGCGATGCCAGCCGCACCGGCAACCCCCGTGCTGCAAGGCGGTCGGCGACCCGCGAGCCGGTCTTGCCGCGGCCGCCGAGGATCAGGATCGGTTTGGTCATTTCATTCTCCTTTGCAAAACATGAGGAAGTCTCACGTTGCAAAAGGTGATAAATCCTCATATTATGCCCGTCAAGCAGAAATATGAGGATTATTCACTTATGGCCGAGGCCACCGATATCGCTGCCCCCATTCGGCGCACCCCGCAGCAGCAGCGCAGCCGCGAGCGGGTCGAGCGCATCCTCAATGCAGCCAAAGGGTTGATCGAGCGATCGGGCAGCGATGCGATGAAGATGGGAGAGCTGGCCGAGCATGCGGCGATCTCGATCGGTTCGCTCTATCAGTATTTCCCCGACAAGGCGGCGGTGATCGGTGCATTGGCCGAGCGCTACAACGAGGAGGGCCGGGCCTGCATCCGCGACAGCCTGGTTGGTGTCGGCGATGCGGCCGGTTTCCGGCGAGCCTTCGGCGAGCTCATCGATATCTATTACGGCCTGTTTCTGGCCGAGCCGGTGATGCGTGACATCTGGTCCGGCACCCAGGCCGACAAGTCGCTGCATGGCATCGACCTCATCGACAGCCACGAGAACGGAGCACTGGTGGGCGCCGTGCTGGCGCGCATCTTCCCCGATATCGACTCGGAGGAACTGATCAGTCGAGCCACCCTGGTCATGTATCTGGGCAACGCCACCATGCGTCTCGCCATCTCGGTCGACCGGCAGGAGGGCGACGCCTATGTCAGCAATTACAAGCGTATGGCGCTCGCCGAACTACTTGCTGACTGAGGCCTCGGTCGGGGGCACCTTGGGCGCGCAAAAGTATAGCGCCTGGTTGATCACGTAGAGCGAGCCGCTGAGCGTGATGCCGTTCTTTGGCTGATCCGGACCCGCCTTCGGGTCGAGATAGGCGAGCCCGCCATTCTTCAGCGCTTCGAGTAGCGGCGTCACGTCGCCCTCGATCCGCGCATGGTAGGGCGAGCCGTCCGGCTTGGCGTCGACCTCGTGCCCGTCCTCCTTGTCGATATCGATACGCCAGCGCCCGGCGTCGCCGCCGGGTCGGCTGGTATAGAGATGGATGCCGATCTCGAAATCATCCTCGCAGCGCACCGCGAGGCAGACGAACTCCTTTGCCGTCGATCCGGCGGCACAGCCGAGCGCCGCCCGGTCGCCTTCGCCCTCGAGCGGCGAATAGTGCCACCCGGCCTCCTGCGCGAGGGCAGGGGCAGCGAGGGCAGCGAGGGTTCCGGCGGCCAGCGCCCACGACTTCACTTGCCGGCGTCCGTCAGCAGCTTCAGATCCTCAGCGCTCAGCGTCAGCTGGGCCCCGCGCATCAGGCTTTGCACCTGCTCCACCGAGGTCGCCGAGGCGATCGGCGCGCCGACACCCGGCTGCGCCGCAATCCAGGCCAGAGTCACCTCGGCGGGAAGCGAAGCAGTCCTCTTGCTGACTGCATCGAGCGCCTCGAGAATCCGGAAACCCTTGGGGTTGAGGTATTTCTCCACCACCGTCTGGCCGCGCGGGCTCTTCTGTGCGTCGGCGGCGCTGCGGTATTTGCCGGCAAGGAAGCCGCGCGCCAGGCTGAAATAGCCGATCCCCGACACCCCCTCGGTCACGCAGGTCGCCTGCACTTCCTCGAATTTGGCGCGGTCGTAGAGGTTGAATTCGTTCTGGATCGTCTCGTAGCGGGCGTAGCCCCTGGTCTTCGAGATGGCGAGCGCTTCGCTCAACAGCGCCGTGTCCTGGTTGGACGAGCCGATATAGCGCACCTTGCCGGCCTTCACGATCTTGTCGAGCGCTGCGAGCGTCTCTTCCTGCGGCGTGTTCGGGTCGGGCCAGTGGGTCTGGTAGAGATCGATATAGTCGGTCTGCAGCCGCCGCAGCGAGGCATCCACCTCCTCCTCGATCCACTTGGCGCTGAGGTCGCGATGGCCCTGGCCCATGTCCGAGCCGACCTTGGTGAACACCAGCACCTTGTCGCGATTCCCGCGCGCCTTCATCCAGTTGCCGATGATCGTCTCGGACTTGCCCTTGCCATAGCTGTCGGCGGTATCGAGCGCCGCAAAGCCGCCGTCGAGGAACGCGTCGAGCACTGGATAGGCAGCCTGCTCCTCGAGCGTCCAGCCCAGCACGTTGCAGCCGAAAACCAGCGGGTCGATGAAAAGCTCGGTGCGGCCGAGGCGGCGCTTGCTCATGGGGATCTCCAATATGGCTGAAAGCTTGGGCAGGAAGGTCCGAGAGCCTAGCCGCGGCATCCATCGGCGACAAGCGATGGATGTCTCAGCCCTTGGGCTGAAGCAGGTCCCACTTGTTGCCGTAGAGATCCTCGAACACCGCGACCGAGCCGTAGGCCTCATGCCGTGGCGTCTCGAGGAACTTGACCCCGCGTTCGACGAACGCCGCGTGGTCCCGGGCGAAGTCGTCGGTCTCGAGGAAGAAGCCGACCCGTCCGCCGGTCTGGTTGCCGACATGCGCCGATTGCGCTGCGCCGTCCGCCCTCGCCAGCAGCAGCTTTGCCGCGCCGCCGGCAGGCGCCACCGTGACCCAGCGCTTGCCGCCACCCATGGCGAGATCGCTCAGCAAGGCGAATCCCAGTTTGCCGACATAGAACGAAATGGCCTCATCATAGTCCGCGACGACGAGGGCGATTGTGGCGATGGACTGGCTCATGGGCGGATCATTTGCGGCACCGGTCGCTTGCCGTCAATCGCTGCAATGTGAAATCGATCCCACCTGCGCAACCGCTTTACCTCCAGCAAAACGCAGGTTTGCGGCGATGGCGGCTTTGTTGAAACAGCGTTGCGTGTGACGGTGCTTTGACCAACCGGTAAAACTGGGCCATTGCGTGGCGGAAGAAAAAGCGCTTTGTTGCGCGCCAAGCTCCGGCCGGCGGAAGGGACTCTGCCATTGAATGCCGGGGCGCAATGCTTTTCGGGAGACAACCATCATGCATTTGATGAAAACCCTGCTCGCCGCCACTGCGCTCGTCGCGGTGATGGGCGGCAGCGTCTATGCCAAGCAGCTCGTGTTCTGCTCGGAAGCCTCGCCGGCGCACTTCGACCCCGGTCCGACCACCGGCGGTAACGATTTCGACGCCAGCTCGCGCACCATCTATGATCGCCTCGTCGAGTTCGAGCATGGCGGCACTGCCGTGCAGCCGGGCCTCGCCGAGAAGTGGGAAATTTCCGCTGACGGCCTGGAATACACCTTCCACCTTCGTCCGGGCGTGAAGTTCCACACCACCTCGTACTTCACTCCGACCCGCGACCTGAACGCCGACGACGTGATCTTCTCGTTCGAGCGCCAGTGGAAGGAAGACAATCCGTGGAACAAGTACCTCGAGGGCATCTCGTGGGACTATTTCCAGGGCATGGACATGCCCAAGTTCCTCAAGTCGATCGAGAAGGTCGATGACCTGACCGTCAAGATCACGCTGAACGAGCCCAACGCGCCGATGCTGGCGAACCTGGGCATGGACTTCGCTTCGATCGTCTCCAAGGAATATGCCGACCAGCTCGCTGCTTCGGGCAACCTGGCCGACTTCTCGAACAAGCCGATCGGTACCGGCGCCTTCACCTTCGTCG
>JAEUMC010000642.1 GCA_016793415.1 Devosia sp.
TGATGTCTGGGTCCCTGCTTTCGCAGGGATGACACAGAGTTTGTGGAGAGTTTGCTCAGGCCGGGCGGCGGTACTGATAAATTCCGACGTCGATCGAGCCTTCGAAGAAACCCGCCTCGCAATAGCTCAGGTAGTAGACCCACTTGCGACGGAATTCCTCGGTGTAGCCGAGCTTCTTGATGTCGTTCCAGCGGTCGAGAAAGCGCTCGCGCCAGAGCTTCAGCGTCCTGGCGTAGCTCAGCCGGAAGGTTTCGACGTTCTCGAGGATCAGCCCGACCTTGTCGCCCTGCTCCTGCATGGCGGTCTTGGTCAGCAGCATGCCGCCGGGGAAGATGAAGCGCTGGATGAAATCCGGACGCGCCCGGTAATCGTGGAAATCCTGCTCGCCGATGGTGATCGCCTGGATGGCGGCCGTGCCGCCGGGCTTCAGCCGGTCGTGCACGGTCTTGAAGTAGCTCGGCCAGTGCTCCTCGCCCACCGCTTCGATCATTTCGATCGAAGCGACATGGTCGAAGTCGCCGCGGGTATCGCGGTAATCCTCGAAATGCATGGTGGCCAGCTTGTCGAGGCCCTGCCGCTCGAGCCGCTCGTTGGCATATTTCAGCTGCTCGGCCGACAGGGTGATGCCGTAGACCTCGGCGCCGAAATCCTTGGCAGCGGTCTCGGCAAAGCCGCCCCAGCCACAGCCGATCTCGAGCACGCGGTGCCCTGCCTTGACGCCGGCCATCTCGGCGACGCGACGATACTTGGTGTGCTGCGCGTCGGTGAGCGACTGATCGTCGGAGGTGAAGATGGCCGAGGAATAGGTCATCGAGGGGTCGAGCCACTCGGCATAAAAGTCGTTCCCGAGGTCGTAGTGCTCGGAGATGTTCTTCTTAGAACCCTCTTTCGAGTTGTGGCGGCTCAGATGGTAGGTGAAATCCTGAGCGGCGCGGCCGTACCAGGAGTTCTCGCCGCTATCGAGCACGTCGCGGTTCTGCAGGAAGTAGCGGAACAGCGCCGTCAGGTCCTCGATCTCGACGTCGCCGTCGATATAGGCCTGGGCGAAGCCCACGGTGCCGCGCTGAAGGGTCTTTTGCAGCACCTTGAAGTTGTGCAGCGTCAGCCGGGCATGCACCCCGGTCGAGGGATCACCGAAGGTGCGCACCTTGCCATTGGGGAAGGTGATGGTGACCGCGCCATGTTTCGGGCGACCGATCAGCCGCTTTCCGACAAACGCCGCAACGGTCGAGAGCAGATGGGTCCACGGCGTGGGCGATGCTGCCCTCGTTTCAACCGCAAGCTTATCCATGACGCAACATTCCAGACTAAGTCCGCTCCGCCGAGCGGCCAAACCAGCGCCGCAGCGGGGCCGCAAAGACGCGACCGGGCAACGGGGCTCCCCGTGAATTAGGGCAGCACTTTAGTCGTCATAAGTGGATATGCAAGCATGACTTTCAACCCTGACAGAAGCTGTCAGAGGGGCTAGCGACCACCTGGTCGAGCGGCGTCAAGCAGGCGGAACTGCACCTCTTCGCGGCCCTGCCAGTGGTCGATGGAGAGGGTTCCGGCCATGTGCAGCGGGGTGTCGTTGCCGGCGCTCAGCAAGGCTTCGCCGAGGGCCGTGGTAGCCGCGCGGAAGGCGATGGCCTTGAGCCGCGCACCGTCATCGGCGGTGAGCGTGAACTTCACATGCCCGCCGGTACCGACGATCTCGGAGAACTTTGCCTTATGCGCCGGAAAGGCAAAGACCGGTTGCGGACTGCCGGCGCCGAACGGCCCTGCCCGCTCGATCTCATGCACGAAGCCGGGGTTGGCGCCGCGCGCCGTCATCGCCGCGTCGATCTCCAGCGCGGTGAGAGCCCGCGCCTCGCTGACACTGTTGCCCAGCCGATCGGTGACGTGGGCGCGGAATGGTCCAAGCTGACCTGGCTTCAGGGTCACGCCCGCCGCCATGGCATGCCCCCCGCCCTTGGCCGCGAGGCCGAGTTCAACTGCCTCGATCACCGCGCTACCGAGGTCGACGCCGGGCATCGAGCGCCCCGAGCCGGTACCAGAGCCGTCGGGCGCCAGCGCAATGGCGAAGGTCGGGCGCTCGAAGCGTTCGCGCAAGCGCGCCGCAATCAGGCCGACCACGCCGGGATGCCAGTTGGCCGAAGCCAACACGAGCACCGGCGGTCCCGCGCCGCCGCCGATCTCGGCCTCGGCAGCGCGCGCCGCCTCCTCCACCGCCTCGACCTCGATACGTTGGCGTTCGCTGTTGAGCTCATTGAGCTGCGCAGCGATCATCAGCGCCTGCTGCTCATCGTCGAGCGACAGCAGGCGCGTGCCGAGCGCGGCATCGCCGATGCGGCCACCGGCGTTGATGCGCGGCCCGATCAGGTAACCGAGATGATACGCGTTGAGCGGGCCGGAGAGCCGCGCCGCCAGCGCCAACGCGCCGATGCCGCGATTGGAACCGGTGCGCGCCACCTCGAGCCCACGCGCGACGAAGGCACGGTTCAGTCCCTTGAGCGGTACGACATCGCAGACGGTCGCCAGGGCCACGAGGTCGATCATGGTCATCAGATTGGGGAGGCCGGTGTCGCCACGCTGCTTCAGCAGCCGGTTGGTCGCCACCAGCACCATGAAGGTGACGCCGGCTGCACAGAGGTAACCGAGGCCGGAGATATCGTCGGGGCGGTTAGGATTGACCAGTGCGTTGGCAGGCGGCAGTTCCGCATCGGACAGATGGTGGTCGATCACCAGCACGTCGAGCCCGCGTTCACGGGCATGGGCGATGGGGCCATCGCTGGTGGTGCCGCAGTCGAGCGTAATCAGCAGTTTGGCGCCGCCATCGACCAGCTTGTCGATGGCGGTGGTATTGGGGCCATAGCCCTCGAAGATGCGGTCGGGGATGTGCACCTGGGCGTCGAGCCCAAAATGCCGGAGATACCGTGCCATCAGCGCGCAGGAGCAGGCACCATCGACGTCATAGTCGCCGAACAGCGCCACAGGCTCGTTGTCAGTGATGGCCCGCGCCAGCCGCTCGGCCAGAGCGTCCATGCCGGCGAGCGTCGAGGGATCGGGCATCAGCTCGCGGATGGTCGGCTGCAGGTAGGTCTCGGCGGCGTCGACATCCACACCCCGCCCCGCGACGATGCGGGCGAGAATTTCGGAGAGATCGGTGCGCTGGCCGATGGCGGCGGCCGTGCGCGCCGCCGCCGGACTTAGCCGATCCACCCAGGCACGGCCCAAGGCGGAGTTTGATACGTCGAGGAAGTTGGGGCGCGGCTCGTCCATTACCCGGGCAGGTAAGCAGAATGCGGGTGATAGTCGAGGGTGCGGCGGTGGTTTTCCCGTCGCGATCAGGGCGGCAGTGGCGGGCCGACCACCTGCATGCCGTGTTTGAGGCTCAAGTCCCGGAAGGCCTGCGACGTCGGATCGACCATCTGGGAGGCAAAGAACGCTTCCATGCTCCCGGCCGGAAAGAAAGTGACCATCATTCGCGCGGTCTCGGTGAGGTTGCGGAAGGCGTGCGGGATGCCGCGCGGGCCAAGGATGGAGTCGCCGGCGCCAAGCTCGTAGGTCTGGTCACCCACCTGGAAGCGGAACGTTCCTTCCAGCACCTGAAACCATTCATCCTGCTCGAAGTGCACGTGTAGCGGCGGGCCGCCAGGCTTGAAGCGAAAGGTGTCGTAGGCACAGAGCGCGCCACCGGTATCGTTGCCGGCGATCTTGCAGTCAAAGCGGCCGTTGAGGAAGTTCAGCGGAGCAGCGTGCCTGTCTTCGCCAGAGCGAACGATCACGGCTTTATTCTCGGTGACCATGCGAATACCTCGCCAAAACCGGAATGTGGCCGGACTATCGGCCCGGCTCGGATGTCGGTCAAGCGAGCCGCTTGCCCCCGGGGAAAATCGGACGAGCAGAACGGAAAAGCTCTAGCACTCAAGGGCAATGGCCCCCATATCAACCGCAACGTTTTCACATGGGGAACCACAATGTTCGCTTCGAAGGGCTTCCGATTTTCGGCCCTCCTTGCCACGCTGATCATGGCCTTCTCGCTCGTCGCGGTCGACACCGCGGAGGCGCGGCGCGGCGGCAGCTTCGGCAGCCGCGGTATCCGCACCGAGCGGAGCGTGCCGTCGACGCAGGTCTCGCCGAACACCACGGCGCCGGTGCAGCGCACCATGACCGATGGCACGCAGCAGCGGAACACGGTGGGTAATGCCACGACGCCGGCTCGCCCGAGCCTGTTCGGCGGTTTTGGCGGCGCGCTGCTGGGCGGTTTCCTGTTCTCCGGCCTGTTCGGCATGTTGTTCGGCTTCGGCTTTGGTGGCTTCGGCGGCATGCTCGCCCTCCTGGTGCAGGTGGCGATCATCGGCCTCATCGTCAGCTTCTTCCTGCGCCGCAGGCAGCAGCGCCCGGCGATGGCCGGCGGCCCGCTGAACTATGAGGCAGCGAATGCGGACCGTACCTATCGCGGCGGTGGCGTGGGTCCCGGCCCGACGACCCCGCGCGGCCAGCGCTCGGCGGCTTCGCAGCGTGCGGGCCGACGTGACGAAGTCGGCATCACCGATCAGGACCTCTCGAGCTTCGAGGGCCATCTCAAGGACATGCAGGACGCCTATTCCCGCGAGGACTATGCCGCGCTGCGCCGGATC
>JAEUMC010000662.1 GCA_016793415.1 Devosia sp.
CATACGGATCCAACCTGGCAGTAAGACGCTCAAACGCTCGGCAACCACCTGGGCGGCGACCGGCTCGGGATCGGCAAAGGGCTTGGGCAGCAGCACGAATAGCGCCAGCGCCAACAGCCAGATGGCGCCGCGCAGTTGCGCCTTGCTGATGGTCAAGAGCGGGCGACGCGCCGGCTTGGGCGCAAACAGGTCGGTCATCGAACGCTTCCCGGGTGATGCGCCCTCGGCGGGGCACTTGCCGGGATCAGGGCAGAACGATATTACGCGGCGATGACAGCAGCGCCGCCCTCTTGCGTCGGCTCCGCTTTCCCCCTATACACCCGCCTTCTCGACGGGCCGCCCGGCCAAAAGGCATGCCGTGGCGATCCCGAATGCAGGCTCTAGCGAGCCGCCTCTAACCAGGACAGCAAAATGCCAAAGATGAAGACTAAATCGGGCGCCAAGAAGCGCTTCAAGATGACCGCGACCGGCCGCGTCAAGGCTGGCGTCGCGGGCAAGCGGCACCGTCTCCTTAGCCACGACGCCGACTACATTCGCTCGCATCGGGGGACCAAGATCCTCAAGAAGGGCGATGAAAGCCTGGTCAAGTGGTACATGCCGTATAACCGTTAAGGAGCGCCGATAGATGTCACGCGTTAAGAGAGGCGTTACCGCCCACGCCCGTCACAAGAAGGTTCTTAAGGCCGCTTCCGGTTTTTACGGTCGCCGCAAGAACACCATCCGCACCGCCAAGGCCGCCGTCGACAAGGCCGGCCAGTACGCGTACCGCGATCGCCGGGTCAAGAAGCGCAACTTCCGCGCGCTCTGGATCCAGCGCATCAACGCCGCCGTGCGCGACCACGGCCTGACCTACGGTCGATTTATCGACGGCCTCAGCAAGGCCGAGATTGCCGTCGACCGCAAGGTGCTCTCCGATCTCGCGATCACCGAGCCCGCAGCGTTCGCCGTGCTGGTTGCCCAGGCCAAGAAGGCCCTGGGGTATCTCGAGAAGCTCGAGACCACCACGCACCAGCGCGTTTCCGCGTAAGCGTAGCCGGCAAGACCACCCTCGCCTTTTCTGAGGCCCTAAGCTAAGCCTTGCGCCGCCCCGAAACCGGGGATGGCGCGGGGCTTTTGTTTTTGGTCCCGACGCCGCCCAAACACGGTGTCACCCCGGCGCAGGCCGGGGCCCATCCTGAGATCTCAAGATGGATACCGGCCTTCGCCGGTATGACAGCGGTGAGAGTGGCAACGAAGCGAACGATAAATGGAACACCACATGTCTCTCGACGCTCAGATCGCCACCCTCCGCGCCGAAATCGGCACTGCCGTCGCGTCCGCCAGCGATGAAGGCGCCATCGAAGCGGTGCGCGTCGCGGCGCTCGGCAAGAAAGGCTCGGTCTCGGCCCTGCTCGCCACGCTCGGCGGCATCGCGCCGGAAGAGCGCAAGTCCGCCGGCGCCGCCATCAACGGGCTGAAGACCGAGGTCACGGCGCTGATCGAAGCTCGCGCCGCCGATCTCGCCAAGGCGGCCCTCGATGCCCGCCTCGCTGCCGAGCGGGTCGACGTCACCCTGCCGGTCCGCCCCTCGCCTACTGCCGAAGGCCGCATCCACCCGGTGAGCCAGGTGATCGACGAGATCACCGCGATCTTCTCCGACATGGGGTTCTCGATCGCCGAAGGGCCCGACATCGAGACCGACTGGTACAACTTCACCGCGCTCAACTTCCCCGAGGGACATCCGGCGCGCGAGATGCACGATACCTTCTTCATGGCGCCGTCGCCGGACGGGGTGAAGCGCGTGCTGCGCACCCACACCTCACCGGTGCAGATCCGCACCATGCTGAAGGGCAACGAGAAGCCGCAGGCGCCCTACCTCACGCCGGCGATCGATCCGCCGATCCGCGTCGTGATGCCCGGCCGCACCTATCGGCACGACTCCGACCAGACGCACACGCCGATGTTCCACCAGGTCGAAGGCCTCGTCATCGACAAGTCGAGCCATATCGGCCAGCTGCGCTGGGTGCTGGAGGAGTTCCTCAAGGCCTTCTTCGAGGTCGACAACGTGACGCTGCGGTTCCGGCCGAGCTTCTTCCCGTTCACCGAGCCGTCGATGGAAGTCGACGTGCAATGCGACCGCTCGGGCGCCGAGGTGAAGATCGGCGAAGGCAATGACTGGCTGGAGATTCTCGGCTGCGGCATGGTGCACCCGAACGTGCTGCGCAATTGCGGGCTCGATCCCGATGTCTACCAGGGCTTTGCCTGGGGCATGGGCATCGATCGCATCGCCATGCTCAAGTACGGCATGAACGACCTCCGCGCCTTCTTCGACGCCGACAAGCGCTGGCTCGACCACTACGGCTTCCGTCCGCTCGACCTGCCGACCCTGTTCGGGGGCCTGAGCAGCTGATGCGATCGCTGCTCGCCGCCCTCGCGATGGTGACGCTCATCTCCCCGGCGCTGGCCGAGGAGATGGTCGCCTGCACGCCCGAGCACTATTACAACTCGAGCGAGAGCCCGCCGCTGATCATCGAGATCGACCGGGCGCGAGGCGCCGGGTCGCGGGTGACGGTGATCGACCTCGAGAGCGGCGCCTATCGCGAGCATTTCATCGGCTCGGCCAACGATACGATCGAGGCAGGCAGCCTGAAGGTGGTCAATCCGGGCTCACTGCGCGAGCGCATCGACTTCGTGGCGCTCGACGCGAGCAGCGGGTTTCTCCTCCGCATCAGCCTGATCGACCAGGACATGCCGTTCGTCCGCGTCGATGCCGAAGGCACCGTTGCCTCGGGCCATTGCACCTACGTGAGCGAGTTGCCGCGATGAGCCTGCAGCCGCCCATCGCGCCGGGGCAATCGGAGCTCTGCACCTTCGTGGTCACCGACATCGAGTCCGACGGGCATAACCCGCTGGAAAGCTCGATGCTGAGCTTTGCCTCGGTGGCGGTCGACATCTCGGGCAGAGTGCTCGACGAGTTCGAGGCGGTGCTGACGCCGCGTGCCGACCGCCAGCCGAACGCCGACACGATGGCCTGGTGGGCGACGCAACCGGACGCCTACAAGTGGGCAACCACCAACCCGCAAGACCCTCACGTGGTGATGCCGCGCTACGCCGAATGGGTCGAGGCCCTGCCCGGCTTCCGCGTCTTCGCGGCGGCGCCGATGATCTTCGACGGCTTGTGGATGGACCACTACCTCTGGGAATTCGCCGGCACTCGGGTGATGGGCGGCCCCTACAAGAGCCGGCAGATTTTCCGCGGCGGCGGGGTCTGCCTCTACACCATGGCCGGCACGCTGCGCGGCGCCGAGTACACCAAGTGGGGCATGCAGCGCGTGCCGCCGGCCTGGTACGGCCACATCGAACACACCCACCGCGCCATCGACGACGCGCGCGGTTTCGCCAATGTCCTCGCCAAACTCTTCGATATCAGCGGGCAGTTGCCCAAGATCGAAGCGACCGAAAGCATCTACAAATGAAGTTCACTCTCGACTGGCTGAAAGAACACCTCGACACCACTGCTTCGGCCGAGGAGATCGGCAAGGCGCTGACCATGGTGGGGCTCGAGGTCGAAGAGATCGTCGACACCGCCGAGAAGCTCCGGCCGTTCGTGGTGGCCCATGTGGTGGAAGCCAAGCCGCATCCGAACTCGGACCATCTCAACCTCTGCAAGGTCGATGCCGGCACCGGCACGCTGATCGACGTGGTGTGCGGCGCGCCGAACGCGCGGACCGGCATGAAGTCGGTGTTCGCCTTCCCCGACACCTACATCCCGGGCAAGGATTTCACGCTCAAGGCCGGCGTAGTGATCCGCGGCGCCCCGTCGAACGGCATGCTCTGCTCGGCCGCCGAACTCGAGCTCAGCAACGACCATGACGGCATCATCGAGCTGCCCGAGGATGCACCGATCGGCGTCGCCTACGTCGATTACGCCAAGCTCGGCAGCACGCTGATCGACATCTCGATCACCCCCAACCGCGGCGATGCCACCGGCGTCTATGGCGTGGCGCGCGACCTCGCGGCGTTCGGCATCGGGACACTGAAGGCTACCGACATGTCGCCGGTGCCATCCAACGGGCCGAGCCCGATCCCGCCGCTGCCGCATCAGTTCGCGGCCGGCGAGCCCAAGGCGATCCGCAAGTTTGCCGGCCGCTACTTCAAGGGCATCAAGAACGGCCCGTCGCCCGATTGGCTGCAGCAGCGGCTGCGCGCCGTCGGTCTTCGCCCGATCAATGCGGTGGTCGATATCACCAACCTGGTGTCGCTCGGCTGGGGCCGGCCGCTGCACGCCTATGATGCCGACAAGATCGTCGGCCAGGCGGTGCTGCGCAATGCCAGGCCAGGCGAAGCATTCGATGCGCTCGACAACAAGCTCTACGCGCTCGACGAGACGATGACGGTGATCGCCGACGACCAGGGCCCGCTCTGCCTCGGCGGGGTGATGGGCGGCATCCGCTCGGGCACCACCGAGGAAACGGTGAACGTCTTGATGGAATGCGCCAGCTGGGACCCCGACCTCATCGCGCAGACCGGCCGCAAGACCGGGATCGTCTCCGACGCCCGCTATCGGCTGGAGCGTTCGGTCGATCCGGCGCTCACCGAGCCCGGGCTCGAACTCGCGACCCGACTGATGCTGGAACTGGTGGGCGGCGAGGCGATGGAGCCGGTGATTTCCGGCGAGGACGTGTTCCCCAACACGGTGGTCGAGTTCCCGCTGAGCGAAGTCGAACGCCTGACCGGGCTCGAGACCTCCGCCAGCGAGATCGAAGCCATTCTCGGCCGCCTCGGCTTCAGGCTCGAGGGCGCCGGTTCGACCCGCAAGGTGCACGTGCCGTCGTGGCGCCCCGATATCACCATGAAGGCCGACCTCGCCGAGGAAGTGATGCGCATGGTGGGGGTCGACAACGTACCGGTCGATCCGCTGCCGCGGCTCAACCACGTGGCGCCGCGCATGCTGACCACGCTGCAGAACCGCCGCCGCCTCGCCCGCCGGACGCTGGCGGCGCGCGGGCTCGACGAGGCCGTGACCTGGTCGTTCATCCCGGAAGCGGAAGCCAGGCGCTTCGGCGGCGGCGCGGCCGAACTGAAGCTCGCCAACCCGATCGCCTCGGAACTCACCGACATGCGCCCCTCGCTGCTGCCGGGGCTGCTCGGGGCTGCCAGCCGCAACACCAATCGTGGCCTCAGCGAGTTGAAACTGTTCGAAGTGGGCCAGGTGTTCCACTCGGTGCTGCCCGAGGGGCAGCGCACCTATGCCTCGGGCATCCGGCTGGGCGGGGCGCGCCACTGGCAGTCGCAGAACGGCAAGGTTTCGGTGTTCGACGCCAAGTCGGATATCGCCGCGCTGCTCGACGTCATGGGCCATGACATCGACAAGCTGCAGCTGGTGGCCGAACCTGCCGCCTGGAGCCATCCGGGCCGCGGCGGTCGCATTCAGCTCGGCCCCAAACTGACCATCGGCTGGTTCGGCGAAATCCACCCGAGCGAGCTCGCAGCGTTCGATCTCACCGGCCCGGTGGCGGCGTTCGAGCTAGATCTCGATGCGATCCCCGAGCCGCGCAAGAAGCCCACCCGCTCCAAGCCGGCGCTCAAACTCAGCGACCTGATGCCGCTGAGCCGCGACTTCGCCTTCCTCGTCGACCGTTCGGTGCCGGCGGCGACGATTCTGCGCGCTGCCAAGAACGCCGACAAAACGCTGATCACGGAAGTGTCGGTGTTCGACGTGTTCGAAGGCAAGGGCATTGCCGAAGACAAGAAGTCGGTCGGTATCGCCGTGACGCTGCAGCCCAGCGACAAGACGCTGACCGACGAGGAAATCGAGAAAGTCGCAGCCAGCGTCGTGGCGGCGGTGAGCAAGGCGACAGGCGGCGTGCTGAGGACCTGAGGCGGGGATGACAGCGGACGGCAAACGCGAGGCGATCGGCGAGACGGCTCCAGAGGGGCTGCCGGTGGCCGAGCTGCCGCTGGCGCCGCTCAGCCCCGCCGCCGCGAGTGAAGCCTTGCTGCGCCGCGCCATGCTGGTGGTGGCGATCGGACTGTCGTGCATCCTGGGCTATCTCACCACCTACGCGCTGCTGGCGATCTCGCTGGCGGTGTTCGCCTTCTTTGCGGTGCGGCGGGCGACGGTGAAGATCGGCTTCGATTTGCCGGCCAAGCTGTTCCTCGGCGCCTTCACGCTGTTGTTCATCAGCGCCGTGGTGACGATGCGGCAGCCGTCGGACCTGCTGCTGACGCTCAACTTCTCGGCCATGCTGCTCTATGCGCCGCTGGCGCTGCTGTTCCGGCGCGCCGCGGCTCCCGCCAACAGCCGCAAGCTCGCCGACTTCGCTCTGTTCGGCAGCGCGGCAGGGCTGTTGATGGCGCTCTACTTCAACTACGTGGAGGGCATGCAGCGCGCCGGGCTCGGCTCGCCCATCACCGATCCGATCCGGCTGTCCAACACGGCGCTGCTGCTCGGCTTCTTCGCCATGATCGGCGCCGCGGCGGCCACCGGCCGGCAACGCTTCATCTACCTCATCGGTCCGTTGATGGCGCTGGCGGTGATCTTCGCCTCCGGCTCGCGCGCCGCGCTGGTCGCCTTCCCGGTGCTGCTGTTCGTCGCCGCCGTGCTGCTGGTGCGGCACAAGCTGCTGGCCGCGCTGGTGAGTGTTGCGGTGCTCGCGGCCTTCGGGCTCATCGCCTATTTCGCCGACCTGGCGGGGGCCCGTTCATCGTCGATGTTCGACATTCTGAGCCGGCTGGCGGGCGGCGACAATCCGGCGGACCTCGGCACCACCATCCGCTTCATCCTCTATCGCGCCGGCGCCCAGGCGTTCACCGACGCGCCACTGTTCGGGCATGGCTGGGGACAGCTGATGACCGCGATCGTCCCCTACCTCGCGGTCTATGAGCTGGTGCATGCGCAGCTACCGCACCTCCACAACGACGCCCTGAACTTCGCCGTCGCCTCGGGCCTGTTCGGCCTCGTGGTCTACCTGCTGCTGCTGGTGCTGCCGGTGATCAGCTGCATCTTCAGCCCGCGCGACAGCCAGTACCGCACCCGGCTCTATGGCTGCAGCCTGCTCTCGGTCAGCTACCTGGTGCTGGGCCTGCCCGACACCATGCTGAGCTTTCCGCTGCACAACACGCTCTATGTGGTGCTGACGGCGGTGCTGCTGAACTATTGCAGGGATGAGCGGGCTTAGAGGAAGGCCGCCCGGCTATCGTGCCCGGCAGCTTCCCCTCTCTTGCGATTTCTCTCCCGCAAGGGGAGAGATGACGGAGAGGCCGGTGGCCGCTTGCCGGCAGACCGTTCTTCGACGCGCCGCCAGTGCCGCACGCCCCATCTCCCCCTCGGCGGGGGAGAAAGCGAAAACTTGGACTGAGCGAGCTAAGTCCTTAGTTTTCGCCAGAGAGGGGGTGCGGAGCCACGGTGCCTCCCGGGTGTCAGCGCCCCGGGCGGCTGTCGATCATCCCGCCTTTGGCGGCTGCGTCGATGGCGGCGACTTCCTCGGCCGAGAGCTCGAGGTTGTCGAGGACGCCGAGGCAATCCTTGAGCTGTTCGAGGGTGCGGATGCCGATCAGCGCCGAGGTGACCTCTTTCTTGCGCAGCACCCAGGCGAGCGCCAGTTGCACCATGGTTTGCTTCCGCGCCCTGGCGATCTCGCCGAGCGTGTCGACCGCCTCGAGGATGCGCGGCTCGAGCCGGTTGGCCGAGAGCGAATAGTTTTCCGAGGCACGGGTGCCGCTGAGGTCGCCCCTCAGGCTGTTGTACTTGCCCGACAGGATCCCCTGCTGCAGCGGCGAGAAGGCGATGATGCCGACGCCCAGATCGTCGCAGGCGGCCATGGTGCCGTCTTCCTCGATCCAGCGGTTGAGGATCGAGTAGTTCGGCTGGTGGATCAGGCAGGGCACGCCCATATCCTTCAGAATCCGCACTGCCTCGCGGGTCTGTTTTTCCGGATACATCGAGATGCCGACATAGAGCGCCTTGCCCTGCCGGTGCAGGTGGGCCAGCGCCCCCATGGTCTCCTCGAGCGGCGTCTCGGAGTCGTAGCGGTGCGAGTAGAAGATATCGAAATACTCGATGCCCATCCGCTTCAGGCTCTGGTCGGCCGAAGCAAGGATGTACTTGCGCGAGCCGCGATCGCCATAGGGGCCTTCCCACATGGTCCAGCCGGCCTTGGACGAGATGATCATCTCGTCGCGATAGGGGCGGAAATCGCGCGCCATCACGTCGCCGAACAGCTCTTCGGCGGCGCCCGGGGGCGGGCCGTAGTTGTTGGCGAGGTCGAAATGGGTGACGCCCTTGTCGAAGGCGTAGCTCAGCATCTCGAAGGCGCTGGGATAGTCGCGCGTGCCGCCGAAATTCTGCCACAGCCCCAGGCTGATCACCGGCAGCTTCAGCCCGGACCGTCCGGTGTAGCGATACTGCATGCCGCTGCCATAGCGAGCGTCATTGGCCCGATAGGTCATCTCATCCTCCCGAATATATGTCCGATTTGCCCGTTGCCGTCGGCGGATGCTACACCCGCCCGCAATGATCGAGCCGCAAGAAACCGCCGCCAATCTGTCTGAACGCCTGAACCGTTTCAAGGTGCTGGCGCTCTACAAGTTTGCGGATTTCAAAGATTGTGCCGCGCTGAAGCATGAGCTGGCACTGTTCTGCTGCGCCCGCGGTATCCGCGGCACCTTCATCCTCGCACCCGAGGGGATCAACGGCACGGTGGCCGGCGCACCCGACGCCATCGACGAGCTGATGGCGTGGTTCGAAACGGCGCCGCTCTGGGCCGGCCGGCTGGCCGGCGCCGAGGCAAAATTCTCTGGGGCCAGCGAGATGCCGTTCCTCAGGATGAAGGTGCGACTGAAGCCCGAGATCGTGACGCTGCGGGCGCCCGAGGCCGACCCGAACAGGCTCCGTGGCACCTATGTCGAGCCGCGCGACTGGAACCGGCTGATCAGCCGCAACGATGTGACGCTGATCGACACCCGTAACGACTACGAAGTGAAGCTCGGCAGCTTCAGCAACGCCCGCGACCCCGGGACGCAAAGCTTCACCGAGTTCAAGGATTACGTGGCGAAGCTCGATCCGGCGCAGCACCCCAAGGTGGCGATGTTCTGCACCGGCGGCATCCGCTGTGAGAAGGCCTCGGCCTATATGCTCCAGCAGGGGTTCAAGGAGGTGTTCCACCTCAAGGGTGGCATCCTCAAATATCTCGAGACGGTCCCCGAAGCCGAAAGCCGCTTCAATGGCGAGTGCTTCGTGTTCGACGAGCGGGTTTCGGTGGTGCATGGCCTGGCTGAAGGCGAAGCAGTGCTCTGCCGCGCCTGCCGCAACCCGATGCTGCCGGATGAAGCCGTGGGCTCGCTGTGTCACAGTTGCGCCGAGGCGGCTCCCGCAGGGGCCAGCGAACGCGAACGGCAGATGGAGCTGGCCCGGGCGCGGGGCGAGGCGCATCTGGGCGATGACGCAGCGGCAGCGGCGGCGCGCAACAAGGCGGCGAAGCTCCTGCGGCGGAAGCAGTCGGTCGACTGATAGAGACGGCTGCTTCAGTCAGCACGCATTGGTCAGCAATACTGACATATTTCTGTTGACATTCCTCGATCCCCACTATCAGCATGTCCAATGTAAAGGCCCCGTCCGGGGCCTGACGGTGCAACCTGCATAAGCCGGGCCTATCATGGACCTCGACCAGATCAGAACCTTCGACCGGATTGCGCAGGATCTGAGCTTCACCAAAGCGGCGGCCAAGCTCAACGTCACGCAGGCGACGGTGTCGATGCGGATGCGAGCGCTCGAGGACCTGTTGGGCGTGCCGCTGTTCCATCGCGGCCGCAACATCACGCTGACCGACCAAGGGATGACCTTCCTGCCCTATGCACGCCGCATCCTGCAAGCCGCGCAGGAGGCCAGGGAAGCGCTGCGCCGGGTGGAGCGCGGGCGGGTGTCGATCGGTTCGCTGCGCAGCCTCGTCTCGCCGCTGGTCACCGAGTCACTGTTGCGCTTCCAGCAGAAATACCCCTCGGTCGATGTGGTGATCCATGAGGGACGACAGAGCCAGATCGCCGCCATGCTGCGCGAGCGCGATATCGAGCTCGGCATCCTCTGCTGGCCGAACCTCGATCCGCTCATCACCGACCTGGTGCCGCTGCTGGTGTTGCGTGAACGGGTGCCGATGGTGACGACGCCGCAGATCGCCGCCGAGCTGGGACTCGAACCCAGGATCGAGGACGTCCTGAAGCGGGTGCCGCGACTGATCTCGATCAACTGGTGGCAGGTCTATCCCGATGCGGCGCTGGCGCTGTTCCGCCGCGCCCCCGTGTCGGTCGAACTCCCCACCGGCCCGGCCCGGCGCATCGCCATCCGCGGCGAAGGCGTCGGCTTCTTCGTCTACTCCGCGGTTGCCGATGACATCGCCGCCGGACGCCTCACCGAGATCACCCCGGTCGATGTCGACCCGGTGCATCGCGACATCGCCATGGTGGTGCGCAACGCCTCAGTGCTCGATCGGGAGATGCTCAGGGATTTCGCCACCGAGATCGCCGAGGAGTGCAGGAAGAACGGCACGATCCTCGAGACGACGCTGCTGCCGCCGACGGCGGCGAACGCGGCTTAGCTGAACCCCGCCTCGCGCACCGCTTCGATGTAGCTTCGGCTGACCGGCAGGCGGCGACCGTCCGTGAGTTCGAGCAGCGGCTTGCCGTCGGCCCGGACCAGGCGGCGAATGGCGTTCAGCGCCACCCAGTGCGAGCGGTGGATCTGCAGCCCCGGCACGCCGGTGGTTTCGCCGATGGCGTCGCCGAGCCGGATCAGCACCAGCCCCTTGCCGCGCTCGGTGGCCACTTCGACATAGTGATCGGCCACCGACAGTGAGAGCAGCTTGCCGCGCTGCGGCGGCGGCAGGCGCTCGACGATCGGCGGCGGACCGGAGGGGGGCGCGACGACCGGCAGCTGCGAAGCGGCCTGCCGGATAGAGGCATCGACGATTTCGAGCATCGCCATCACACCCAGGCCGATCAGCGTGCATTGCAGATAAAGCACGGGCAGCTCGTTCGGCAGCCGGCCCAGCGCCACCAGGTCGACGGCGCACACGGCGACCGTTACCGGCACTCCGGTGATGGCGCCGAAAACCAGCACGCGGGCCCAGGTGGACTTGAGCCGTCGGCCGATGCCGAAGCTGCGCGAAACCAGGATGGCGACGGCATAGGCGAGCCCGTAGGAGCAGACGACGATCGCCCCCCAGTAAGCGAGGCGCTGCACGAGGCTCATCGTCTCCAGGGTGCCGAACGGCCCGACCAGGCCAAGCAGCAAGGCGATCACCAGCATCGCGCCGAGCACGCGCCGATCGGTCAGATGCGCCCGTATT
>JAEUMC010000686.1 GCA_016793415.1 Devosia sp.
ATCAGCATCACGATCGCCACCGCCGAGGCCAGCGGCCAGTCGCGGTTGTTGAAGAATTCGCCCCACAGCACGCGGCCGATCATCAGCGTGTCCGGCCCGCCCAGCATTTCCGGGATGACGAACTCGCCCACCGCCGGGATCATCACCAGCATGCAGCCGGCGACGATGCCGCTGCGCGACAGCGGCAGGGTGATGCGCACGAACGCTTGCCACGGCCTGGCGCCGAGGTCGTAGGCCGCCTCCAGCAGGCGATGGTCGAGCTTGACCAGGTTGGCGTACAGCGGCAGCACCATGAACGGCAGGTAGCAGTAGACGATGCCGATATAGGCCGCCAGCGGCGTGTACAGGATCTGCAGCGGCTGGTCGATCAGGCCCATCCCCAGCAGCGTGCGGTTGACCAGGCCGTTGCTGTCGAGGATGCCGATCCAGGCGTAGACGCGGATCAGGAAGGAGGTCCACGACGGCAGCACCACCAGCATCATCGCGATGTTGCGCGCCGATGGCGACATGCGCGAGATCACGTAGGCCATCGGGTAGCCGATCAGCAGGGTGAGCACGGTGGCGATCACCGCGATCCGGATCGAGCTGAGGTAGGCGACCACGTACTGGCTGTCGGCGAACAACTGGGTGTAATTGCCCAGGTTGAGGTTGACGGTGAAGGCGTTGTCCACGTACGCCACGATGGACGTGTACGGCGGCATCGCCACCGCCATCTTCGCGAACGAGATCTTCAGCACGATCAGGAACGGGATCGCGAAGAACAGCAGCAGCCACAGGTAGGGCACGCCGATCACGCCGGCGCGGGTGCCCGGCAGCCAGCGCCGCCAACCGCCAGGGTTCGGCCCGCGCGCGCTCATGAGGTCAGCACCACGCCGTCGTTGTCGTCCCAGCTCACCCAGACCTCGTCGTTCCAGGTGATGCCGTCGCTGTCCCAGCGCTTCATGTTGGCGAAGTTGGACAGGATCTTGGCGCCGCTGGGCAGGCGCACGTGGTAGACCGAGTGGCTGCCGAAGTAGGCGATGTCCTCGACCACCCCGAACGCCTTGTTGGTGTCGCCGGCGGGCTCGTCCTTGGCGATGTGCACCTTTTCCGGGCGCAGCGCGAACGCCACCGGCTGCCCTTCATAGCCGGTGATGCCGTGGCCGACGTAGATCGGCGCCGGGAAGTCGGCGGTGCGCACGGTGACGTACTCGGGCAGGTCCTCGTCGATCACGCCCTCGAACAGGTTCACCGAGCCGATGAAGCCGGCGACGAAGCGGTTGGCCGGCTGCTCGTAGATGTCGTCCGGCTTGCCGATCTGCTGGATCCAGCCCTGATCCATCACCGCGATGCGGGTGGCCATGGTCATGGCCTCTTCCTGGTCGTGGGTGACCATCACGCAGGTCACGCCGAGCTGCTCGATGATGTTGACCAGTTCCAGCTGCATCTTCGAGCGCAGCTTCTTGTCCAGCGCGCCCATCGGCTCGTCCAGCAACAGCAGCTTGGGGCTCTTGGCCAGCGAGCGCGCCAGCGCCACGCGCTGCTGCTGGCCGCCGGAGAGCTGGTGCGGCTTGCGCTTGCCCAGCTTCTGCAACTGCACCAGTTCCAGCATCTCGCCGACGCGGCGGGCGATGGCGTCGCGGGCCATGCCGTCCTGCTTCAGGCCGAAGGCGATGTTCTGCTCCACGGTCATGTGCGGGAACAGCGCGTAGGACTGGAACATCATGTTGATCGGCCGCTCGTAGGGCGGCAGCGCATTGATTTCCTGGCCGTCGAGCAGGATCCGGCCGCGGGTCGGGGTCTCGAAGCCGGCCAGGCAGCGCAGCAGCGTGGACTTGCCGCTGCCCGAGCCGCCCAGCAGCGCGAAGATCTCGCCCTTGCGCACGTCCAGGTTGACGTCGTCGACGGCGACGAAGCCATCGAACTCCTTGCGCAGGTCGCGGATGGACAGGTAGCCGGGCTCGCTGTTCAGGGCGATGGCCTCGGGCCGGATGTCGGGCTTGGCATCAACGGGCATGAAGGGTTCCGGGAACGGGCGGGACGGACGGGCGCGCGTAGTGTAGTGCCGGCGTTTTGCCGGGATCCTTCCAAGGCGCAAATCCGGATTGCGGCGCAGGCGTTCGACCGGTTGTCCGTGAAGCGGATGGCGCGGCCGTCTGTGCAGGGGCTCCACTCATGATGACAATCCTCGATTTCCTGAGAGAGCG
>JAEUMC010000701.1 GCA_016793415.1 Devosia sp.
TCGCTGATCGAGAGCCCCACTGCCCCGGTAATGCCGCGGCCGACCTGCGCCGGGGTATTGGGCATGGTGCGGATGACGCGCTCGGTCTGCAGCCCCTCGCTGAGCCCGACCAGCGAGATGCCCGCCGCAATCGACAGCACCAGCGTATAGCTGCCGACGATCGGCTGGATCTCGGCCATCACCTCGTAGATCACCTGCGGTTTGACCGCGAGCACCAGCACATGGGTCAAGACGCCGAGCGGGCTCGGCTGCAGGCGAATGCCGTGCTCGGCCGCAAACTGCGTCGCGAACTCCGAAGGCTGCGGATCGCACAGCACCAACCGGTCCGCCGGCAGACCGCCGGCGATCCAGCCGCGCGCCAGCGCGAGGCCCATCTTGCCGGCCCCGACCAGAACGACGGGGCCGATATCTGATAAATTCAAGCTTCGCCTACCGTTTCGAACATCACCTGGCTGAGCGCGTCAGCCGCGCTCTTTCCAGCCCATATCACGAACTGGAACGCCTGGTAGTAGAGATCGCAACTGTCGGTGGCCGAACGCAGCAGCGCCTCGCATTGCTGCGGGCTGACTTCGGCGCCGCCGGTCAACAGGTGCGAGTTGCGGAACAGCACGACACCTTCGTGGTTCCACATGTCGAAATGGCCGATCCACAACTGTTCGTTGATCAGCGAGATCAACTGCTTCACTTCGGCCCGGCGCGTATCGGGTACCTTCAGGTCGAACGCTGCCGCGATGTGCAGCGACTCCAAGTCTTCCATCCAGTTGAAAGACACATGGTAGTCGGCCCAGTTCCCGCGCACCGAAATGGAAATCTCGTCGGCGTCCTGCCGCTCGAAGTTCCAGTCGTTGATCGAAGCAATATGCTCGATGATGTCGACCGGATGCACCGTGCGGTCCGGTTCCAGTTCCAGAAGGTGTGCCATTGGCTGAGCGTCCCATTGGGCGAAACGTTTGAAGGCCGGCCGGTTGCCCGGTCCTACGCGTTACTTGCAAAGAACTCGCACGCAGGAAGCCTACGAATCGTCCCTATGGAGGAACGCTACACTGACGCCCCGATTCCGGGGATTGTGCCGCCAGAGCCATCCAAGGCTTTCTTCTGTGGATGATCCGGCTCGAAGGGTTAACAGGGTCTTAACTACCCGAGTCTGTCCCCACCCGATTTGCGCGATTTTGGCACATCGCCACGAGCCCGACTCGGCATAGAATGCGCGGCGCTGCGTGACGAAGCTGTGACATTGCTTCGACCCGAACCGCATCACTCCCCCCACCCACCGGCTGTCATCCCAGCGAAAGCTGGGACCCAAGCTTCCGCCGGCGCCACCTGCGAGTTGGGTCCCTCGCAGGAATGACACCGAGTTTTGGGACGTTCAGAGGAACACTACAAAGTCAGAACAGCCCGATGGCGCTCGCCCAGCCGGTGCGGATGGCCTCGGCCCATTGCGGGAAGCCGTTGGCGATCACCTGCTGCGCCGCCGCTTCGAAATCGTAGGGCACCGCCCGGATGCTGGCCGACCACTGCCCGCCATGCCGCTCGAGCACCGCATAGCGGGCATCGGGAGCGCCATAGTTGAACTGCAGCCCCACCGAACCCGGGTTGACCACCAGCCGCCCATCCCGCAGCCGCACGATGCGCGATACGTGGGTGTGTCCGCACAGCAGCACCGGGAAATCCAGCCCATCGGCTTTCGCGGTGACGCTCGCCTCGCCCGGCATGGTCACCGTCCGGTCGGTCCACCAGGCGTCGAGCCAGGGCTCCTCGTCGCTGTCGGGCGTGCCGTGGCAGAGGAACACCTCACCCTCGATGTCGCGCGTTGCCGGCAGGCTCCTGAGATAATCGAGATGTACCGGGCGCAGCCGTTCGCTGACGAACTTGTCGACCGGCTGTTTCGAGGGTGGAAGACCCTCGGCGATATAGCGGTCGTGGTTGCCGATCACCGTTGGGTAGTTGCGCTCGATCAGCAGATCGGCCGTCCCCACCGGATCGAGCGGTCCGGCGAACAGATCGCCCAGGTTGATGGTGGCGTCGACCCCGACCATGGCGATGCTGGCTTCCACCGCCTCCAGCGCCAGCCGGTTGCCGTGCACGTCGGAAATAACCGCGATTCTCATGGCTCAACCGTTCCCAGCAAATGCGGCGACGAAAAGTCGATGAGAGGCCCTACAGTCCCCCGGGGCCGCCCAGCCCCAGGTCAGCGTTTCTGCCCAGTCTTACAGCCCTCTTGGGCTGGCCCATCCCCAGGTCAGCGTTTCTGCCCAGTACGGGTAGCCCTTGTCGAGCGCCTGCTTTGCCGCAGCGGCATGGTCATAGGCAACCGCGCGCAATTCCGTATTCCAGCCGGCGCTGCGCCGCTCGATGATCGCGTAGCGCGCGTCGGGCGAGCCGATCTCCATCGGCAGGCCGACACTGCCCGGGTTCACCACCAGCCGCCCGTCGGCAAGCCTGAGGCTGCGCGGCACGTGGGTGTGGCCACACAGCAGCACCTCGTGGTCGAAGCCGGCTGCCTCTGCCTCGATGTAATCGCGCGGATGCATGGTCGGGATCTTGCCGACCATGGTGTCCATGAACGAGGTATTGTCGTCACGCGGCGTGCCGTGACAGAGAAACACGTCGCCCTCGAGCAGCAGGGTCGCCGGCACCGACGCCAGCCACTGGTGCTGGCGCTCGTCGAGCAGGCCGCGCACCAGCGCGTCGATGTGCCAATCCTTCTCGCGCCCGTCGGTAATGTAGCGGTCGTGGTTGCCGCGCACCGAGGGCAACCCGAGTTCGATGAAGCGATCCGCTACGCCCAGCGGGTCGCTCGGACCGCTCAGGAAATCGCCGAGCGCCACCGTCGCTTCGACGCCCTGCCGGGCGATATCGTCCAGCACCGCATCCAGCGCCTCGAGGTTGCCGTGGACGTCGGAAAGAACTGCGATTCTCACTTGGATTTGAGCGCCTCGACCTGCGCCTTCAGCTCCTTGAGCTCGGCGCTCTGCGCCTGCACCAGTTCGCGCAGCGCGTCGTAGTCTTCACGTTTCACCAGGTCCATGTCGGCAACCAGCCGCTCGAGCTGCGATTTCACCGCCGTCTCGATCTCGCGGCGCACCCCGTCGGCGACGCCGGCAGCGTTGTTCATCAGCTTGCCCAGCTCGTCGAATATCTTGCCACCCTGGGTCATCACGTATCCTCGCCTTGACGGTTTATGCTCGATATCTAGGCTGCCGCCCGCGCCTTGACCAGAGCTTGGCTAGGGCTAAAAGGTCTCAGCCTCGCGCCGGCCAGAGCGCGTTCAGGAAAAGTTGCAGACTTTTCCGGTTCGAACGCGCGACCACTAGAACCAGCGCCTTCAGGAGTGTCCGCGTGCCCTTCCCCAATATCGATCCCATCGCCTTCGCCATCGGGCCGCTGGTCGTCCGCTGGTACGCGCTGGCCTACCTCATCGGGGTGCTCGGCGGCGCCGCCTACGCCACCACGCTGCTGCGCCGGCATGGCCTGTGGAAGGATAACCGCCCGCCATTCGAGCCCGGCGCGATCTGGGATTTCGCCTTCTGGGCCGTGGTCGGCATCATCATCGGTGGCCGTATCGGCTATGTGCTGTTCTACAACCTGAGTTACTACGCCCAAAACCCGGGCGAGATCATCGCGCTGTGGGATGGCGGCATGAGCTTTCATGGTGGCCTCGTCGGCATCATGCTGGCCATGGCGCTGTTCGTGCGTTCGAAGGGCGGCAACATCCTCTCCGGCATGGATCTGCTCGGCGCCATCGGCACCATCGGGCTGTTCCTCGGCCGCGTTGCCAACTTCATCAATGCAGAACTCTACGGGGCGCCGACCACCCTGCCCTGGGCCGTGGTGTTTCCGACCGACCCCGAGCAGTTGCCGCGCCACCCCAGCCAGCTCTACGAAGCGCTGCTCGAGGGTGTGCTGCTGTTCATCGTCATCCGCATCGCCACCAACCATCTCGGTGCCTTGAAAAAGCCCGGCCTCGTCGCCGGCATTTTCGGCATCGGCTATGCGCTGAGCCGTATC
>JAEUMC010000730.1 GCA_016793415.1 Devosia sp.
ACCACGGCGACGACGAACATCACCGGGTTGCGGACCAGGCTCTTGGGCGAGAGTTTCTTGAACGCCGCGCCGATGGCGGGCACGAGGATGCGAGTGTCGAACAGGCTCGCCGATTTCAACTGGCTCATCAGAGCCTCCAACGGGTTGGGAGAGGCGCGGCGGGCTCATTGGAGCGCCGCGCTTGGCAGGTGAGGGGGCACATCAGAAGGTCTGGCCAGCGAGCATCGAGAGGTGCTCGACGACCGGTCCGAGCGCCAAGGCCGGGATGAAGGTCAGCCCGCCGACCACGAGGATGACGCCGAGCAGCAGCCCGATGAACAGCGCGCCATGGGTGGGAAGCGTGCCGGCCGAGGCCGGCGCAGTTTTCTTGCTCACCAGCGAGCCGGCCAGCGCCAGCGCCGGGATGATCACCAGGAACCGGCCCATCAGCATGCCCAGCCCCAGCGTGATGTTGTACCAGGGCGTATTGGCCGAGAGGCCGGCAAAAGCCGAGCCGTTATTCGCTGCCGCCGAGGTATAGGCGTACAGCACCTCGGAGAAGCCGTGCGGGCCGGGGTTCCAGATCGACGACACGCCGAACGGCAGCAGCACCGTAACGGCGGTGAAGCCGAGCATGGCGAGCGGCAGGCAGAGGACGGCGAGCATCGCCATCTTCACTTCCCTGGCCTCGATCTTCTTGCCCAGGTATTCGGGCGTGCGGCCGACCATCAGCCCGGCGACGAAGATCGCCACCACGATGAACAGCACGATGCCGTAGAACCCGGCGCCGACGCCGCCGATGATGATCTCGCCCAGCATCATGTTGATCATCGGGATCATGCCGCCGAGCGCCATGAAGCTGTCATGCATGGCGTTGACCGCGCCGCACGAGGCCGCCGTGGTGATCACCGCGAACAGTGCCGAGAGCGGTACGCCGAAGCGCACTTCCTTGCCCTCCATGTTGCCGCCCTCGATGCCGAGCGCATGCACGAGCGGGTTGCCCGCGGCTTCCGCCCAGTAGCAGACGGTGACGCCGACGAGGAACAGGATGCCCATGGTGATGAAGATCGCCCAGCCCTGCTTCTCATTGCCGACCATGCGGCCGAACACGTTGGTGAGCGCCGCGCCGATGGCGAAGATGGCGACCATCGAGATGAGGTTGGTCAGCGCCGTCGGGTTCTCGAACGGATGCGCGGCATTGACGTTGAAGAAGCCGCCGCCATTGGTGCCCAGGTACTTGATCATCATCTGCGAGGCCACCGGCCCCTGTGCGATGGTCTGCTGCGCACCTTCGAGCGTCACCGCACTGGTATAGGCATCGAGGTTCTGCGGCACGCCTTGCCAGACGAGGACGAGCGTGCCCACCACGCAGATCGGCAGCAGCACGTAGAAGGTCGCGCGGACGATATCGACCCAGAAATTGCCCAGCGTCGACATCGACTTGCGCGAGAATGCGCGGATCACCGCCATGGCGACGGCAATACCGGTGGCGGCGGAAACGAAGTTCTGCACCGCGAGCCCGAGCATCTGCGTCAGGTAGCTCATGGTGGTCTCGCCGCCATAGCTCTGCCAGTTGGTATTGGAGACGAAACTGGCGGCGGTATTGAAGGCG
Source organism: Devosia sp. (assembly GCA_016793415.1). Taxonomy (GTDB): domain Bacteria; phylum Pseudomonadota; class Alphaproteobacteria; order Rhizobiales; family Devosiaceae; genus Devosia_A. Next base: position 1,592 of record JAEUMC010000730.1, read on the forward strand.
AGTTCGGGCCCGACCTCTGCCATGCCCGCCGGGTTCAGTGGCAGCACTGCCTGGAACCGCTGCAGCAGGTAGAGCACGACGAAGCCCGCGAGGTTGAACAGCAGCAGCGCCACCGCATAGGTGACCCAGTTCTGCTCCTCATCTTCGCGGGTGCCGGCAACGCGGTAGAGCCCGCGCTCGATGGGGCGAAGCACCGGCTGCAGCCAGGTGCTTTCGCCGTTGAAGACGCGCGTCATGTAGCCGCCGAGCGGCCTGACGAGCAGGACGATGATCCCGCAGAAACTGAGGATCTGAAGCCAGCCGAGTATGGTCATGGGAGGAGCTTTCCGGTCCTGGCGCTAGAAGCGCTCTGGACGCACGAGGGCAAAAACCAGGTAGGCGAGGAGGAACAGCGCCACTGCGCCTCCGAGGATGAAATCGAGCAGCATCGCGTGGCCTCTCAGAGCTTTTCGCAGAGCTCGACGTAAGCGAGGGCCAGCGCGAAGAAGAGCGCGGTGATGGCAAGGACAGCTATGTCCATGGCTTGGTTCTCCTTTTCGAGAGCGTGCACGAGCTCCGCCGCCGGGGAGGCGGCAGCGACCGGATGATCGAATGGCTGGGTGAGATATGCGTCCGCCCCGCATAGGGTTTCGAGAACGGACCGACCGGAAAGAAATAGGAATCCCATAGGGGTTTGGGGGCGCGCGGCCCGAGCCGAACCGCTGGTGCGGGCTGCCCCCCACCCTTGATCCCTCCCCGCAAGGGGGAGGGAGACGACTATCTCGATATCGGTGTGAGGGTCGCCCTACCCCTTGCGGGGAGGGGACAGGGGTGGGGGTCAGCCCGCGCCGGACGTGGTCATTGACCCCGCCCAGACGCAAACACCGCGTCGAGGCTCAGCACCACGCCGGCCGGCGCTGCGCAAACCTCGCCCGGCGCGTAGTCGCATTCCACCATGGCGAAATGCACTGCTGCCTGCCGGTCGACGAATACCCCGCCGGTGAGCCCCAGGCTGTCGCGAACGATCCAGCTGCCGCGCTCGTCCTTGCCGACCATGAACCGCCCCTGGTGCGCCGGGGCCGCATCTGCCACGCCGCGCATCAGGCGAGCCCCGCGGCCCACATGGCGACGACGCCGCCAAGCAGCACCACGAACACCACGCCCACGGTGGTCAGCATGCGCCACAGCGCGCCGGCCTCTTCGTCGTGGAGCGATGGCGGCGCGATACCGCGGGCTCGTCCGGCGGTGCTTTCCTGCTGTTGGCGGAGGGCGCTCAGCCGCGCCGTGCTGGTCTGCTGCGAAACGTAATGCATGCCATAGCGAGGGGTGTACATGTCTGGAAGTCCTGGTTGCGGCCGGTCTGCCGGCCCGTTCAGCGGGCACCGGATCAAGCCGGCAGCACCGCACCCCAAGGCTAGGCGAAGCGTCCGTAGGAATTCGATTGGGCGGCCGCAGCGAAGAAATAGCCATCGCGCCTATGCCGGTGCGCCAATCCGCCAATGCTGCAAATCACTTGCCCTCAGCGCCGCGCTAGCCACAATGCTGAACTACCATACAAGAGGGAACCGACATGAACGCCATCGACCAGCAGCGACCGCCCGAGGCGCCCGACGCCGCCGGCCTTTACCGCATCTGGCCCGGCGACGGTCGCGCCCCGGGCTCGGAAGGTTGGACGCAGCGGGAATCGACCATGCAGATCCCCTGGACCACGGCCAGCCGGCGGCTGACCCGCAATGTGGTGGTTCCGACCCTCACCGCCTTCCTGCCCGAACCCGGCAAAGCCAACGGCACGGCGATGATCGTCGCCCCCGGCGGCGCCTTCCACTTCCTGATGATCGACCACGAGGGCTACGACATGGCCCGCTGGCTCGCCGGGCTCGGCATCACCGCCTTCGTCCTGAAGTACCGGCTGGCGCGCACCCCCGAGGCCGATGCCGAGCTGCTCGATTTCCGCAACGCGTTGCAGCGCCGGTTGCACCAGCCCGGCCCGATGGGCGCCGCGCCGCCCGCCAACCCGGCCATTCAGGAAGCGCGCCTGTGGGGCGAGGAGGATGGCCGGCAGGCCCTTCGCTTCGTGCGCCGGCATGCCGCCGACTGGGGGCTCGACCCCAACCGCATCGGCATCGGTGGCTTTTCTGCCGGCGGCGCCGTCACCATGGGCCCGGTGTTCGAGCATGACGCCGAGAGCCGCCCGGATTTCGCCGTCGGCATCTACCCCGCCTGGCGCGCCGGCCTGCCGCTGCCGGCCGATGCGCCGCCGCTGTTCCTCGCCATTTCCGACGACGACAAGTCGGTCGCCCCGCTCTCCTCGGTCCGCCTCTACGAAGCCTGGCACAATGCCGGCATCCCCTGCGAACTGCACGTCTTCGGCAACGGCGCCCACGGGTTTGGTTTTGGGAAATCCGGGCT
>JAEUMC010000734.1 GCA_016793415.1 Devosia sp.
GTATTCTTCGACAATAGACTCGTCCCCTAAGACGGTGGCGCCCCGCGTCAGGCGCGGATTACTACGGATTCACGGTCGACGCGTCCAGCCGTTTGAGCGGCGCATCACCTCACGAGTGTGGCGCAGCACGGCGATTCCGGCCCAAAGTTGCCGCAAACCCACGTCACTATACTGTGACGCGTAGCGCGACGCCTGTTGCCAATACCGTGGACATCCTTGCCGGCAACCCCGCGCCGGTTGGTCTTCGGAACGGGAATCGCCTAAAGCTTCCCCCAGGTTTCATATCTCGAAAACGGCCCCGTGGCAGACAAGACCGACGACCCGAACGGCGCAGCGCCGCTTCCTTCCGACATCGCCCCGATTTCGATCAGCGACGAGATGCGCGAGTCCTATCTCAGTTACGCGATGAGCGTGATTGTGAGCCGAGCGCTGCCTGACGTGCGCGACGGGCTGAAGCCGGTGCACCGGCGCATCCTCTATTCCATGCACGAGCAGGGCTATGTGTGGAACCGGCCGCATCGCAAGTCGGCCCGCGTGGTCGGCGATGTGATCGGTAAGTATCACCCGCACTCGAACGATGCGGTGTACTTCTCGTTGGTGCGCATGGCGCAGGAGTTCTCGCTCCGCGTCACGCTGATCGACGGGCAGGGCAATTTCGGTTCGGTCGACGGCGATATGCCGGCCGCCATGCGCTACACCGAAGTGCGCATGGAGAAGGTGACCGACAGCCTGCTCGATGACATCGACAAGGATACGGTCGACTTCAAGGACAACTACGACGCCTCCGAGCAGGAGCCGACCGTGCTGCCGGCGCGGTTCCCGAACCTCCTGGTCAACGGCGGCAGCGGCATTGCCGTGGGCATGGCGACCAACATCCCCACCCACAACCTGGGTGAGGTGATCGACGCCGTCCTGATGCTGATGGACAATCCCGGTGCGCTCACCGAGGAACTGATGACCGTGCTGCCGGGGCCGGATTTCCCGACCGGCGCCATCATCCTGGGTCGCTCCGGCATCCGCCAGGCCTATGAGACCGGCCGCGGCGCCATCCTCATCCGGGGCAAGGCCCATATCGAGGAGATGCGCAAGGAGCGCGAGGCGATCATCATCACTGAGATCCCGTATCAGGTGAACAAGGCGACGATGATCGAGAAGATGGCCGAACTGGTGCGCGACAAGCGCATCGAAGGCATCTCCGACATTCGCGACGAGTCCGACCGCAACGGCATGCGCGTGGTGATCGAGCTGAAGCGTGACGCGGTGCCGGACGTGGTGCTCAACCAGCTCTACCGGTTTACCCCGCTGCAGGGCTCGTTCGGCTGCAACTTCGTGGCGCTGAACGGCGGCAAGCCGGAATTGATGAGCCTCAAGCAGATGCTGATGGCGTTCCTCGATTTCCGCGAGGAGGTGGTCACCCGCCGCACCCGGTTCCTGCTGAACAAGGCGCGCGACCGCGCCCATATCCTCGTCGGCCTCGCCGTGGCGGTGGCCAACGTGGACGAGGTGATCCAGCTGATCCGCACTTCACCCGACCCGGGCACCGCCCGCGAGCGGCTGATGGCGCGCGATTGGCCGGCCCGCGACGTGGCGCCGCTGATCGCGCTGATCGACGATCCGCGTCACCGGATGAACGAGGACGGCACCTTCAAGCTGAGCGACGAACAGGCGCGCGCCATCCTGGCGCTGACGCTGAGCCGGCTCACCGCCCTGGGCGTCAACGAAATCGGCGACGAACTCAACGGGCTCGGCACCGACATTTCCGAGTATCTCAGCATCCTGCGCTCGCGCGAGCGGGTGATGGAAATCGTCCGCAACGAGCTGACCGAGATCAAGGAGCAGTTCAACACGCCGCGTCTGACCGTCATCGACGAAGCCGCCGGTGATTTCGAGGACGAGGACCTGATCGCCCGCGAGGACATGGTCGTGACCGTGACCCATGGCGGCTACATCAAGCGCGTGCCGCTGACCTCGTATCGGGCGCAGCGCCGCGGCGGCAAGGGCCGCTCCGGCATGGCGACGCGCGACGAGGATTTCGTCAGCCGGCTGTTCATCGCCAACACCCACACGCCGGTGCTGTTCTTCTCGTCGGCCGGCCAGGTCTACAAGATGAAGGTGTGGCGCCTGCCGATCGGCGAGCCGCAGGCGCGCGGCAAGGCACTGATCAACATGCTGCCGCTCGATCCGGGCGAACGCATCACCTCGATCATGCCGCTGCCGGAGGACGAAGGCAGCTGGCAGCAGCTCGACGTGATGTTCTCGACGATACGCGGCACAGTCAGACGCAATTCGCTGGCCGATTTCGTCGAGATCAACAAGAACGGCAAGATCGCCATGAAGCTCGATGAAGGCGACGGCATCGTCGATGTCGCCACCTGCACGGCCAATGACGACGTGCTGCTGACCACGGCGCTGGGCCAGGCGATCCGCTTCCAGGTGGATGAGGTCCGCGTGTTCAAGGGCCGCGACTCCACCGGTGTGCGCGGCATCAGCCTCGCCGAAGGCGACCGCATCATCTCGATGGCGATCATCCACCACTTCGATGCCGAGTCGTCGGAGCGTGCGGCGTATCTGAAGATGAGCCGAGCGGTGCGGGGCGAGGGCGAGGCCGAGGAAACTTCGGACGACGCCGAGGATGCAGTGCCGGCGGGCGAACTGAGCCAGGAACGCTATGCGGCGATGTCGGCCGCCGAGCAGTTCATCCTGACCATCTCGGAAAACGGCTACGGCAAGCGCACCTCGAGCCACGAGTACCGGATCACCGGGCGCGGCGGCAAAGGCATCGTCGCCATGGCGGTGAACAAGCGCAACGGCCCGCTGGTCGGCTCCTTCCCGGTGGAAGATGGCGACCAGATCATGCTGGTCACCAATGGCGGCCAGGTGATCCGCGTGCCGGTCGACGCCGGTCCGGACAACCGCATCCGTATCGTCGGCCGCTCCTCGCAGGGCGTCACGGTGTTCAACACCGCGGATGGCGAGAAGGTGGTGTCGGTGGAGCGGATCAGCGAGCCGGAAGGCGAGGATGCCGACCCTGAGGCTGGCGAGCCTGGGGTTGGTGAGCCCAGGGCTGGCGAGCCCGGCGATGACAGCGCCGCCTGACGCGACAGTGTTTCGATCAAGCAGCGGGCGGCAATTGCCGCCCGTTTGCGTTCTGTCGTCGAAACGAGCTTCGTTCATTGGGGGCCGTGCCCGAGTTCGACTTCGATGCGGCACTCGACGGCGATGTGGACGAAGCGCTTGGCGTCGAGACCAGGCTGGCTTTTGTCCTCGCCTTGGCGGGCAGCGAGCGGTGACTGTCAGCCGCCATGTCGGGCTGCCGGTCGGGAGCGCGGTCGAGGCGATCGGCGGCGTGACCCGGCCCTAGCCGTAGCAAGCGACCAAGTCGTTGAATTTGCGGCAATGTTGTACGTATCCCGTCATATCGGCGGAAACATGTTGAATTGTCCGCTATATTGTCGGATATTTGCGACGCAGCGATAGCCGGTGCGCACCCCTTGCGGGACGACAAATCCTGTGGCTGGCTGCTCCCTCGTTGATCCGGAGTTCCAGATGATCGATACTGCCATCCTTCTACCCTACATCGCCGCCTGCCTGCTGTTTGCCGTCGTGCCCGGGCCGTCGGTCACCGTGGTCGTCGCCAATTCACTGGCGCGCGGCACCAAGGCGGGCCTGTTGACCATCCTCGGCACCGAGATCGCCATGCTCACCATGGTGTTCATCGTCGCCGTCGGGCTCGAAGCGGTGATGACCTTGGTGTCCGAGGCCTTCACCATCATCAAGTTCATCGGCGCCGCCTATCTGGTGTGGATCGGCTTCAAGATGTTCACCTCGTCGGGCAAGCTGGAGATGGGCACGCCAGGCGAGAAGCTGCCGCTGGGCCGCTACATCTGGCAGGGTGCGCTGATCAACTGGTCCAACCCCAAGACGCTGCTGTTTCTCGGGGCCTTCCTGCCGCAGTTCGTCGACATGAGCCGCCCGGCGTTCGAGCAGATCATGGTGCTGGGGCTGATCGTCATGGCCGTCGCCACCGCTTCCGACTGTGTCTACGCGGTGATCGCCGGCAGTGCCCGGCAGTTGCTGACCACCGCGCGGGTGCGGATGATGAACCGGGTCTCGGGCGTCATCCTGATGATCGGCGGCGTGTGGCTGGCATTCCAGAAGCGGAGCTAGGACCCAATGCATGGTGCAGCATGACAGGCCGCTCTACCGCCGGGTGAACACCACCGCCTACGGTGTGCATCACGGTCGCGGCGGGGATTACAGCTCCTCGCGGGGCACGGACGATCGATTTGATCGGGGGGCGATGCGCGGCAAGCGCCAGCGCGGGCTCGACTATACCCCGTTGTTCAAATTTCTGCTTTCCCGAGTAGGTGATGACTGGGACGAGGTGTATCGGGTCGCCGTGAGGCGCCTCGACCGCGAGGAGCCGATCTACTGGCTGGTGGCTCGGTCGATCAGCGACCGCCAACCGCGGGTGCGGATCGGCGAGAGTTCGTATTACAGTGGTCTCTACGTCGATCAGGACAACCGACTTGCGGTTGTCGACCCGTCGTTGCGGGTGGAAGACATGCAACCGTCCTGCGCTTGTTGCACCCACACTTTCAATGGCGTGACGTTCACCAGGAAATACGAGGCCTCCAAGATCGGAGCCTGAATCTGGACCGGAGCGACTCGTGGGCGGGCCAAGGAGACCGTCGCCATCGTTGGTACTGTCGCGGTTCGCCGGGCGGTGGTAGTTCAGCGCCGCCATGCCCGATCTACCGATCCTCGTTTCCTTCATCGTCGCCGCGTTCGTCGTGGTGATCGTCCCCGGCGTCACCGTGTCGGCGCTGGTCAGCACGTCACTGGCGCGCGGCATGGCGGCCGGCCTGTGGATGGAAGCCGGGGTGCAGGTGGGGCGCTTCACCATGGTGCTGGTGGTGGCGCTGGCGCTTGAGGCGGTGACCGGCTTCGTCGGGGCGGCGTTCGATGTCATCAAGTATGTCGGCGCCGCTTACCTTGTCTGGGTCGGCTGGGGCTACATCACCAGCCGGCACGCCATCGCCACCGATCGGCCGATCGCGGCGCGCTCGCCGCTGCAACAGGCGGCGGCAGGGTTCTTCGTGTTGTGGAGCAACCCCAAGGCGCTGATCTTCTTCGGGGCGTTCCTGCCGCAATTCGTCAACCCGGCGCACCCGGCCTGGCCGCAGGTGATCGTGCTCGGGCTGATCGAGATGGCGGCGGGGCTGATCACCGATTGCGTCTACATCTATCTCGCGGCGCGTGCGCGCGGAGCGCTCGGCGACGCGCGGATGGTGCTGGTCAACCGCATCGCTGGAGTGATTCTGATCAGCGCTGCCGTGTGGCTGGCCCTGCAGCACCATGCCTGACGCGCAGATGTGATCGACAAGAACAGTTTTCGGGCTGCCCAATCCGTTACATTCCGGTTACGCACAAATGTAGCTTGTGGTGACGGGACGGATTCGTATGGTCGTTGCAGTAGCCTCCGCCAGGGTGCAATTGGCGACGGAGGTGGCCTACGCGAGGGCCATGGAGGCACTGGCAGCCGATCTCGCCGTGTACTTCGCCTCCGGTATTCACCTGCCCATCGAAAACGCCCGACAGGCGGTGGTGCGGATGCTGGAGCGAACGCTCGAACTGCCGCTCGCGGAGTATCTCGAAGAGTTCAAGCTCTCGGTGCGCGAGGCGGACGAGGCGCAGGCCCGCGCCCTTGAATGCATCGGCAACTCGATCGGTCTGATCCGCGCCGCGGCCCTGCCGCAGCCGTAAGTTGCCAGCCGGACAACCAATACGACCAGTAGTCGGGCCGCGCGACGCTCGAGCGAAGCCTCTCTGCTTGCCCCAGGTACGATGTCATCCCCGCAAAGGCGGGGATCCAGTGCGATCTCTCGGCCTCCACCAGCACCGCAGCATCCCACCAGGTTACCGCCTTCGCGGGAATGACGCCGGTGGGTGAGGCAAAAGGACGAGCCCGATGAGGCTGGCCGTGCAGCAATCGTGAAGCGGCTCAGCTGCCAGCCAGGCGGAATTTCAGGAAGCGCTGGCCGGCATAGTCCAGTTCTCCGGCCGGTTCAAAGCCCAGGCGAACCAGTCCTTTCAGCCGTACGCGGCTGGGCGGCAGCATGATGGTGACGTTGCGCAACTGCATCTGGGCGCCGCGACGGACCAGTTCGCGGAAGATGGTCGCGCCATGCCCCCATTGGCCCGGGAACAGCACGAGGCCGAGATCGGCTTCGTCACCTTCCTTCTGGAAGCCGCCCCACCCGGCGAAGGCGCCATCGATCCGGATTGCCCAGGGGCCGTAGCCATGCTGCTGCCATTGCGCATCCTTGGCGCGGGCCCAGTCGACGGCGCTCGGCTCATCCCAGCTGTCGCCGGCGAGTGGCATGTGGCGACGGACCTCGGGGTCGGTCAGCAGGGCGAGCAGTTCAGTCGCGGGAATCGCGGACAGCGGATGGAAGGTGATCTCGGTCATCTTTGGCCTCGATAGCAGCAATGACAGTATATCGCCGCCGGGCAGGCGTCTCGGCGCCCGGCTTGCCATAATTGGCAGGCCGTGACAAAACCCGCCGCAACAACAACGGGGAGGGCGCTCCGCCATGGCCAGACTAGTCGGCTTTTATCCCGGCTCCTTCGATCCCTTGACCAACGGCCACCTCGACGTGATCGAGCGGGCCTGCAAGCTGGTCGATACGCTGGTGATCGCGGTGGGAACCCACCATTCCAAGAAGCCGCTGTTCAGCCATGAGGATCGGGTGGCGCTGCTGCGCGCCGTGCTCGAGCCGATCGGCAAGCGTACCGAGACCGAATTCCAGTTCGTCGATTTCTCGGGCCTGATGGTCAATGCCGCCCGCGCTGCCGGCGCCAAGCTGATCATCCGCGGCCTGCGCGACACCACCGACTACAATTTCGAGATGCAGATGGTGGGCATGAACGCCCAGATGGCGCCGGACCTGCAGACGGTCTTCCTGCCATCGAGCCCGCATGTCCGCCACATCTCGGCCACGCTCGTGCGTCAGATCGCCGAGCTCGGAGGCGATATCAGCGCCTTTGTCCCGCCCATCGTCCTCAAGGCACTGAAGAAATAATGACCGATCCCATCAAGCGCGCCGGCATCATCCTCGGTATTCTCCTCGCGGCGGTCGCCGCCTTCTTTACCGTCTCGATCGCTGCCCCGCAGGCCGCCAAGGCCCAGGAAGGCAAGCCGCACTGGATCCTCGAGCTCAAGGACGGCATCGTCGATATCGAGCTCAGGCCCGACCTGGCGCCAGGGCACGTCAAGCGGGTGATCGAGCTCACCGAGAAGGGTTTCTACAACGGCATCGTGTTCCACCGCGTCATCGAGGGGTTCATGGCGCAGGGCGGCGACCCCACGGGTACGGGCATGGGCGGCTCCGATCTGCCGGATCTGCCGGCCGAGTTCACCACCAAAGAGAAGTTCACCCGCGGCATCGTCGCGGCGGCCCGTTCGTCCGATCCGAACAGCGCCAACTCGCAGTTCTTCATCATGTTCGCCGATGCGCCGCACCTCGATGGTCAGTACACCATCTGGGGCAAGGTGGTTTCGGGCATGGAGTTCGTCGACAAGATCAAGAAGGGCGCCGGTGATCAGCCGGTTCAGGATCCCGACAAGATCATTTCCGCCAAGATCGAATACAAGTAAGGCAGGCCGCGCAGCGTGCGCCGCGGGAGTTCTGCGGTTCGCGGGCGCGACAACATAAGGAAACTACCATGGCTTATGCCGATCCCGAGAACACCCTCGTCATCGAAACCACCAAGGGCAAGGTGGTCATCGCCATGCGCCCTGACCTCGCTCCCAACCATGTCGCGCACATCAAGAAGCTGGCGCGCGAAGGGTTTTACGACGGCATCGTCTTTCACCGCGTGATCGACGGCTTCATGGCGCAGACGGGCGACCCGACCGGTACCGGCACGGGCTCGTCGAAGTACCCGAACCTGAAGCAGGAATTCAACGCCGAGCCGCATGTCCGCGGCACCGCGTCGATGGCCCGCGCCCAGAACCCGGACAGCGCCAATTCGCAGTTCTTCATCTGCTTCGGCGATGCCCGTTTCCTCGACCGTCAGTACACGGTGTGGGGCAAGGTGATCGAAGGCATGGAAAACGTCGACCAGATCAAGCGCGGCGAGCCGGTGCGCGATCCGGACTCGATGGTTTCCGTGAAGGTCGCGGCGGATATCGCCGAATGATCCGGCTGGCCGCAATCGCCGTAAGCCTTTGCGGCCTCGCCACTCCGTCGCTGGCGACGGAGTGGGTCAACTGCGCCGCGCCCGATGGCGCGGCGACGTTCGACTTCCTGGTCGGCTCGGTGGACTTCCTCGCGATCGCCGGCCTCAACATCTCGGTCGGTGAGAAAGTCTGGGCGAGCAGCGCCGCCTATGGTCCCGGCGAACCGGTGGCCGTGGGGCAGGCGTTCGAAAACAACGACATGATCCTGATCGACGCCGTCGATGAAGGCATGTCGGCCAAGGTGGCCGAACTCAGGCTGTTCAAGAGCACCGAGGCGGACAGCTTCGTCTACGGCGGTACGCTCCGTATCCCGGGGCAGGGCGTGTGGACGGTGTCATGCTCCGGACAGTAGTTGCGATCGCTGCGCTGGCCTTGAGCGCCGGTACGGCATTTGCCGATGGCTATGCCTGCCGCTCGATCGCCGGCGGCCTGACGCTCGGTTTTACCCTGGCCCACGGCGACGCCGGCTACGCCGTGACCGACGCAGAACTCAAGATCGGCGACGGCCCCGGTTACTCGACCACCGCCACCGACCCGGCGGGTCTCGCGACCATTACCGGGCTCGATATGGACAACAAGGTGCTGTTCAGTTTCCACGCCAGCAGCAGCGATAGCGAAATCGCCACCATCCGGCTGGTGACGCGTTTCGAAGGCGCGGCGGGCCTCGCGACCGGCACGCTCAAGACCCCGACCGGCGAAATCTACGCGATCCGCTGCGACATCACCCATGAAGGTTGACGACTTCGATTTCGAGCTGCCTGCCGAGAGCATTGCGCTTCATCCGGCAGAGCCGCGCGATGCTGCCCGCATGCTGGTGGTCCGCTCCGGCGAGGCGCTGGTGGACGGGCATGTGCGCGACCTGCTGAC
>JAEUMC010000762.1 GCA_016793415.1 Devosia sp.
ATTCTGCTTGGTGTGATCGCCCTGCATGTCGGCGATCTCTTTCTTCAGCGCGTCGGAGCGTTCCTTACTGACCGAGATCGAAGCCTCGATGTCGTCGAGGGCCTTCTGCTGTGCTGCCATCTCGGGATCGGCCGGCTCGCCCGGCGTCGCCATGGTGGGCGCTCCAGCGTCGACGGCGGGACGAAGGTTGAGGTCAGTCGCCGGTGCAGCGTCCCCCGGGGGGGCGGCGTCAGGGGGGCTGGTCGCAGGGGCGGCGGCCGCCGGCGCATCCGGCGTGGCAGCAGCGGGCGTTTCCGGCGTCGCCTGCTGGGCGAGCGCGGCGGTGGCAAGCGCCAGCGCCAGAGCGGCGCCCGCGGCGATTGCACGTCTCGACCAGCCCGTTGCCGGCATCAAACTTCCTGGTTCACCCGAATCATGATCACGCGACCATAGCGCAGAGGCCGATAGTCCGGGGGTTTGTCTTTTGGATGGCGAGGGCGGGAGGTGGCTGGGTCTTGCCTGATGCACAGAACGGCACCTCCCCCTTGTGGGGGAGGCTGGGAGGGGGGAGGCCAAGAACACCGTCATCGAGAAGAAGAGGGCGTTGCCCGCGCCACACATCGTGGCTGTGGCCCCACCCCCTCCCGGCCTCCCCCATCAAGGGGGAGGTGTCGGGCCGGTGGATTGGGGGGAGTCGGCGCCCCTCACTCCCGGTGATACGGATGCCCCGAGAGGATCGTCGTCGTCCGGTACAGCTGCTCGGCCAGCATGATGCGGACCAGCTGGTGCGGCCAGGTGAGGGGCGAGAAGCTCAGCGTCAGGTCGACGGTGCGCACGAAGGCTGGATCGAGCCCGTCGGCGCCGCCGATGACGAAGCTGACCGCCGGGCGGCCATCGTCGCGCCAGCGGGCGAGCTGGCTGGCGAACTGGGCCGACGGCATGGTCCTGCCGTGCTCGTCGAGGGCGATGCGGATACCTTCGGGCAGGGCAGAGCGGAGTGTGCCGGCCTCGTCGGCCTTGCGACCGTCGCTGGTCGCGGCGCGGGATTCGGCGAATTCGAGTACGTCGAAACCGGTCAGCGCGAGCGGCTTGCCCGCTGCCTTGGCGCGATCGAGATAGCGCGCGACCAGTTCACGCTCGGGGCCCTGCTTCATCCGGCCGATGGCGGCGATGGCGATGCGCAAGGTCGAGTTGCCGACGGACTAGCGGCCGTCGGCAGCGAAATCGGCCGCCCACATCTTCTCGATGTTGTAGAACTCGCGCACTTCGGGCCGGAAAATGTGAACGATGACGTCACCGGCATCGACCAGTACCCAGTCGGCGTGCGGCAGTCCTTCGATCCGCGGCTTGCCGAAGCCATGCTCGCGCAGCACCTTGACCAGTTGGTCGGCAACGGCGCTGACGTGACGGTTCGACCGGCCTGACGTCACCACCATATGGTCGGTGAGCGACGATTTGCCGGTGATGTCGATGGCAACGGTCTGCTCGGCCTTGGCATCGTCAAGGCTCTGCAGCACCAGATCGATCATGTGGGGTTCCGGCGCTTCTGCAGCCGGGGCGGTTTCGGTCTTCTTCTTGGGCGACGCCATCAAATAGCCTCAGCCCATGCAACACGAGCACGGTTCATGCGTGTTTCAGCTGTCCTTGGTTGTTGGGTCTGAAGGCTAGCGAAAGCGTAGCTATCAATCTGTCCCATCCTGAGTGGCGAATAACCACTACTCCTTCAATATGACGCTTCGTCTGCCGTTCTGCAAGGCGGCGGCCGGTAATCATTCTGCCGAAGCTTTGCGGCGCGCCCGGATGGCGCTCGAAGACTGCGGCGAAGTGATGCCGTGCAGATACACCCAGGCCGGCGGCTTGCTGCCGGCAAGGGCTTCAGCTTCGGCTTCGGGCAGGCGGTGCTTCTTCAGCGCGATGGCGGCCTTGCTCACGGTGGCGCGGAAAGTCGAGCCGGGGCGGGCATAGACGGCGATCGGCAGCAGCGCGGCGATATCCTGCCAGCGCTCCCAGCGGTCGAACTGGGAAAGATTGTCGGCCCCCATGATCCAGACGAAACGGGTGTCGGGGCAGGCGCCGACCAGCCAGTCGAGCGTGTCGACGGTATAGTGGAAGCGATGCGCGGCCTCGACGCCGGTGGCGTAGATCCTCGGATTGGCGGTGAGTTCGCGGGCCGCGCGCACCCGGGTTTCGAGCGGCGCGAGCTCGGAGTGATCTTTCAGCGGATTGCCGGGCGAGACCAGCAGCCACACCGCATCGAGATCGAGACGTTTGAGGCATTGCTCGGCGACGAGCCGGTGCCCCTCGTGGATCGGGTTGAAGCTGCCGCCGAACAGCCCGACGCGGAGGCCCGAGCCGAAGGGAGGGAGCGCGGTGATGTCGGGGGGGAGGGTCATGCTGCGGTGCGCGAGGCGCCCCCCCGGTTCGAGCGCGGGGCGCCCCTCACCCCGGCCCTCTCCCCAGAGGGGC
>JAEUMC010000817.1 GCA_016793415.1 Devosia sp.
GAGGTGAAGAGTCGAGGCTTTGTCTTCGATCGTGCCAAATGAACCGGTGGGGCACCTCCCCCTTTATGGGGGAGGATGGGAGGGGGCCGTCTCTATCAGTCGACCGCCCCCATCACCGCCGCTGATCGATCCCATTGCCAGAATCCGTTCGACGCGGGCCTGCCGCTCCGGCTAAACACCGCCGATGTCCCGCCCGCTCGCCGTCCTCCTGCTGCTCATTGCCACTGCCATCTGGGGGCTGGCGTTCGTTGCGCAGAAGGCCGCCATGGCGCATATGGGCCCGCTCACCTTCTCGGGTACGCGCTTCCTGCTGGGCGGCGTCGCGCTGCTGCCGTTTGCGCTCATGGAACTCCGCCGCAAGGCGCCCGATGGCGCCGGCTTCACCCCACGGCTCTGGCTGCAGATCGGCATTCTGTGCGCCGCGTTCCTCATCGGCTCGCTGCTGCAGCAATATGGCCTGGCGCAGACCAGTGTCACCAATTCGGGCTTCCTCACCGCGCTCTACGTGCTGTTCGCCCCGCTGATCGCCTTCCTGGTGCTGCGCACCCGCCCGCACCCCGTCATCTACCTGGGCGCGCCGCTGGCCCTGATCGGGATCTTCTACCTCAATGGCGGCCGCCTCGAGAGCTTCAACCTGGGCGACATGCTGGTGGTGATCAGCGCCGTGTTCTGGGGTGGCCACGTCTTCATGCTGGGGCTGCTGAGCCGCGAGACCGGCCTACCGGTGGTGCTGTCGGCCGTCACCTTCATCAGCGTCGGCCTCGTCTGCCTGGCGCTGGCCTTCGCCTTCGAGACCCCTGACTTCGCCGACATCGCCGCCGGCTGGGTGCAGATCCTCTATGTCGGGCTGATGTCCACGGCGCTCGCCTTCACGCTGCAGGCCATCGCGCAGCAATATGTGCCGGCCGCCAATGCTGCGATCGTCTTGTCGGCCGAGAGCCTGTTCGCGGCGCTCGGCGGCGCCCTGCTCTTGGGCGAGCGCCTGCCCCCCATCGGCTATGCCGGCGCGGCGCTGATTTTCTTCGCCATCATCCTGGTGGAAGCCATCCCGGCACTGCAGCAGCGCCGGGACGCGGCGGCAACCTGACCTACTGCACCCGCGTCAGGGTGATCTCGCGGCACACCACGATGTAGGCGCAGGCCTTGACGTTCATGGTGTTGGCACCCTTGAGCGTCAGCGTCGCATCGCCGGTCTGACCGAACAGGCTCAGCTTGCCCTTCCAGCGCCCCTGCCCGCTCGGCTTGGCCTTGTCGATCAGGTAGGTGTTGAGATAAGGCCGGTTCTTGTCGGTATCCATGTTGCCGCGCAGCGCCACGACCTTGATGCAGAGCTGGGCGTTGTCCTTGCCGCACATGCTCATCTCGTAGTCGGAGTTCTTGTCCGGCCGCCACATGCCGGTGACGTCGACGCCTTGCGCCAGGCTCGGCGCGGCCATCGCCGCCGCCATCGCCAAACCCAAACCAGCCTTCCAGAAGGTCTTCATATGCCTCTCCAGCAGCCCTGCCCGCAGCTCTCCGCTACGGCGCGATAATGTCGCCAATATGAAACCGTTCGTCATCTGCTTGTCACGTCGCCTCAATAGCTTGCGGGTGTCCGGAACGTCCCCCATTGTTCCGGCCTAGACCCGGTTGCACCCGCCACTACTGGCAACCGGACGGTCCTTATGAGCAGGGCAGCGCCGCCAATTCGTATGTCCTGCGCCGAGCCCCAATTCGGCATTCTATCGGCCGCCCCCGCCAGGCGGCCGATTTTTTGTTGAGAGCTGCCGATTGGCCTCGCCGCCGCCCCGCGCCTGCGGCATGAACAGCCGCATGGCCAAGCTCTATTTCTCCTACTCGGCGATGAACGCCGGCAAGTCGACCCTGCTGCTGCAGGCGTCCTACAACTATGTCGAGCGCGGCATGCGGACGCTGCTGTTCACCTCTTCGCTCTATGCCGAGGGCGATGTCGGCCGCATCACCTCGCGGCTGGGCATTGCCGCCGATGCCGAGATGTTCAACGGCGAGGACGATCTGTTCCAGCGGGTCAACGATCACATCCAGGAATCGAAGGTCGATTGCGTGTTCGTCGACGAGGCGCAGTTCCTGACCGCCGACCAGGTCTGGCAACTGGCTCGTGTCGCCGACCGGCTCGATGTGCCGGTGATGTGCTATGGCCTGCGCACCGATTTCCAGGGCAAGCTGTTTCCTGGCTCCTCGGAGCTCTTGGCCATTGCCGACGAGTTGCGCGAAGTGCGCACCATCTGCTTCTGCGGCCGCAAGGCCACCATGGTGGTGCGCCGCGATACCGAGGGCGGCGCGCTTACCGAGGGCAACCAGGTGTCGATCGAGAAATCGGTCTATGTCTCGCTCTGCCGTCGCCACTGGGAAGAAGAAATCGGCCGCTGGCCGCCGAAAGGACCCAGGTGAAGAACGTTCAGGTTATCGACAGTGGGGACAACTGCACCTACAGCATCTTCCAGCTTAGCGACGATGAGTTTGCGCAGGTCTTCCCGAGCGAAGGCCAAGACATCCAGTTCGCCGAGGATCTCACACGAGCCGCTACACGAGCACTTTCGGCGGCCTGGGAGCGCCCAGTGCTCAAAACCGAAGTGACCGGCATCCACGGCACGCTGTTCTACGGCTTCGCTCGCCGCCGCCCTGGCTTTCCCTCCACCAAGCGCGAGCGCGACTGGGACGAGAGCGCCCTTAACCCGGCGCAGCGGCGCATGTACGGTTCGGCGTCGAAATCGGGACCAGACTCATGACTGACGCCGTCACTGCAGACCTCGCGACCGAGCCCAAGGGCGCGCTCACCATCCGCACCCTCGCCATGCCGGCCGACACCAATCCGGCCGGCGACATCTTTGGCGGCTGGGTGCTGAGCCAGATGGATATCGCCGGCTCGATCTGCGCCGTCGAGCGCGTGCAGGGGCGCGTCGCCACGGTGGCCGTCGAAGCCATGACTTTCATTGCGCCGGTGAAGGTCGGCGACGTGCTCTGCGTCTACACCACCATCGAGCGGGTCGGGAACACCTCGATCACCATCGCCATGGAGGCCTGGGCCCGCCGCAATCGCCTCGCCGACCGGGTGAAGGTCACCGAAGGGCGCTTCGTCTATGTCGCCCTCGACGACAAGGGGCAGAAGCGCATCATCCCCCGCTGAGCGGCGCTCGTTCAGCACCCGTTCAGCGCCGCAGTCGCAAAGCTTGCCCATCCCATCCCGGGATGGGTGGCCTCTTCCCCGGGATGATGAGGGAGGCGCTGCGCGAGGGATTCCGCGCGGCGCCTTTCCACCCCTGAAGCACCGGCGACCCGTGCCGGCCGGTGCATGTCGGCCCATCCAACTTTCCCCCACCCTGTTGCCGACGTACCCTTCCAACCGTCATGCAGCGGCGCTACGTTTCGTCCGTGGTTATTTGGTACGGGGCATTTCGATGAAGCAGTTGCTTGCCTGCCTGTCTTTCCTGGCCGTGGTCGTTCTCGGCACGGCCGCCGCGACGGCGGCGCCGGTGGGCACGCCCGCCTGGTCGGTCCGCCCGCTCATCCTGTTCGAGGGCCCCGGCAAGGCCTACGACGTGACCGGCGAAATCGATGGCCAGGTCCGCATCTATGTCGACCGCTGCTCCAGGAACTGGTGCCGTGTCCATGCCGGGCGCGAAGCCGGTTGGACCAGTCTCTACGACATCGCCTTCGGCAAGGTCATCCGCCATCCCTGGCAACTGGCCCCCATTCCCTACAAGTGGGGCGGCCCCGGCATGGTCTGCCTCTATGAAGGCCACAACTTCACTGGCGCCTCGTTCTGCGCCAAGGCCGGCAGCAGTGTTCGCGATTTTCTGCTGCTCGATGCCGACAACCGCTATTCATCGGTCCGCATCGAGGGCAACGTCTCGGTGGATCTCTGCCGCGATCGCGACTTCCATAGCTATTGCGAGCGCGTCAACGAAAGCCAGACCAGCCTGCACGGTTTTCTCGACAACAACGTGAGCGCGATGCGGGTCTACTGAGCCACATCGCCGGAAGGCCAATAACGCGCGGCCCGCTGCCTCCCCGGCGCGGGCCGTTTCTACTGCAATTCAGTCGATTTCGTCTCGAATCGAGACTACTGCTGTTCCCGGCAGCATTCAGCGCACGGCACGGTGCCTAGCTGACATTCGCGCCGCGGCACCGCTCCGGCGCCGCCCATCAGGGAACACCATCATGAAGCGTCTCCACCTTGTCGCCGCCGCAGCGCTGGCCGCGCTCGTCGGCCTTGCCGTCGCGCCTGCCCTGGCCGCACCCAACGCCTACATGCTGCAGGACTCCAATGTCCGCAAGACCGCCAACCCGAACTCGCCGGTGGTCAACTCGGTCGCGTCGGGCCAGTTGGTCACCGTGCTCGATTGCCAGGGTCCGGTCTGCCTGATCCAGGTCCCCGGGCCCGACGGCTGGGTGCGCCAGAACCGGCTTGGCGGGCTCAACAAGGGCAAGCCTTCCTCCAACGTGCCGTTCAGCTTCAGCTTCGGCGTCGGCGGCGACGGCAAGCCGTCGATCTCCATCGGCATCGGCAACCAGCCCAAGCCGCAGCCGCTCCCCGAGCCGGAAGAAGAAGACCAGGTCTGCTTCTACAAGAACGCCAACTTCAACGGCCCGAGCTTCTGCGTCGAGCCCGGCGACAGCGACGAGGCACTGAGCGGCAGCTGGAACGACTCGATCTCCTCGATCGAGGTGTTCGGCGATGCCGACGTGCTGGTCTGCCGCGACTTCGACCTCGAAGGCATCTGCGCCGACATCAGCTCGTCCAAGGCCTCGCTGCCCAAGCAGCTCAACAACAATATCTCGTCCTACGAAGTTAACTGACGCTTCACCAGGTCTGGGCCAAACGCCGCCTTCGGGGCTTACCCGGATGGCGGCGTTTGCATTTTGGGCACAATCGAGCTCGATGCATGGAACTCCCTTGCGTTCCGGCCGTTTCGGCCTCGCGGCGACAACCGACAATTGCCCCGAAGCGTCACAAAGAGAGGACTACCCATGCATCCCATCAAACTGGCAGGAGCCGCCACCGTGCTGCTCGGCTCGCTGTTCTTGGCCGGCGCCGCCAATGCCGCCGTCGCCACCAGCACCGTCAATGTCCGCGCCGCGCCGGTGAACGGCGCCGTGGTCGACGTGCTCCGCCCGGGCCAGCAGGTCGAGATCGATCGCTGCACCGGCGGCTGGTGCTATGTGATCAAGCAGGGGCCCGATGGCTGGGTCTCGGCCAGCTACCTCAGCGACGACGATTCCGGCTTCGACGACGACGTCGATACCCGCGTCATCGTTCCCGACCGTCCGGGCCCGGGCCCGAGCCGTCCCGATGTCGATGTCAGCATCGGCTTCAACGTCCCCGGCTTCAGCTTCCAGATCGGCTCCGGCGGTTTCGACATCCGTCCGGGTCGCCCTGGCGGCAGCCGCGATCGCGTCTGCTTCTACGAGGACACCAACTTCCGCGGCGACAGCTTCTGCGCCCGTCCGGGTGAGCGGCTGGCCCGCCTCGGTCGCTGGGACGATACGATCCGCTCGATCGAAGTCCGCGGCGATGCGCAGGCCCTGGTCTGCGAGCGCGCCAACTTCAACGGCCGCTGCATCGTGATCTCGCGCAGCGTGGGGAACCTGCGCGGCGCCAACGACAACATCAGCTCGATCCGCGTCCGCTGAACCGACGCACCAGTGAACCTCAACGCCGCCCCTGGGAAACCCGGGGGCGGCGTCTCGGTTTATGAACGGTTTCTGCAACCCGCATTCAGCCCCCTGTCAGCTTCACTGTGATCGAGTGGCATCACGCTGCGCGAGTCCTGACCTCCATCGGGTGCAGCACTGAGGGGGCGTTCTCAGTTCATTTCTCCCATCGAGCTGCGACGCTCGATACCCCGTGAGGCGGGGCGCCTCCCCTCCCTCACGACGCGGACCCGGCCCGCCGCGCTGGTGCCGGGTCCGCGACCCCTCCAGGGTCCTTCACGACCGAGAGTCAGCCCCCGAGTGTCCGCGACAGCGGCGCACTAGACGGTCGTCCACGCCCTCGCCATGGCGTTCGATTGACATCGCCGGCGAGTCGCTGCCCTTATGCACCCGTTCAAGGTTCCCCGGCGGCCGCCAGCCAATGGGGATTAAAAGGGAACACGGTGCGACGTACCCATCAGGGCGCAAAACCGTGGCTGCCCCCGCAACTGTAAGCGGTGAGCGTTTCCGTAGACACCACTGGCCCAATCGGGTCGGGAAGGTTCGGAAGCGCCGTGACCCGCGAGCCAGGAGACCTGCCTCGACACTTCACTTCAACCCGGCCGGGGTGTGCCGAGGGGAACGTCGATGGCGCTACGACTACGCATCGCAGCTCGCATTCTGATCGGTTCGCCCGTCGGCCCCCGCCTATGCGCGGAGGCCCCGGATGGAGCTCGCCCGATCCCTCGTCGGCTCTAGTCCGGCCGCTCTTTCGGTCGAAGGCCTGTGCTGGGGGCCGTCCCACCACGCCCCGATCGTCCGCGACCTGAGCTTTGCCGTCGCGCCCGGCGAAATGCTGGCGCTGGTCGGCCCCAACGGCGCCGGCAAATCCAGCCTGCTGCGCTGCCTCTACCGCTACCACCGCCCTATCGCCGGCTGTGTCCGCCTCGACGGCGCCGATCTCTGGTCGTTGCCACCGCGCGCCGTCGCCCGCCGGATCGCCACGGTGCTGCAGGAGCCTGCCTCGGATTTCGGCCTCAGCGTCGCCGAGATCGTCGAACTGGGGCTCACCCCACATCGGCGCAACCGGTCACCGAACGGTTACGCATACGTCGAAGCCGCCCTCGAGCTGCTCGACCTCGCGCCACTCGCCGCCCGCGATTTCGCCTCGCTGTCGGGCGGCGAAAAGCAGCGCGTCATGATCGCTCGCGCACTGGTGCAGCAGCCGGACCTGCTGATCCTCGACGAGCCCACCAACCACCTCGATATCCGCCACCAGCTCGAAGTGCTGGCGCTGCTCGCGGCTTTGCCCACCACTATCATCGTCTCGCTGCATGACCTGGCGCTGGCCTCTGCCCACGCCGATCGCGTGCTGGTGCTCGCCGATGGCCGCCAGGCCGCCCTCGGGGCGCCGCTCGACACCCTGACGCCGGCCGCCATCCGCCAGACCTTTGCGGTCGAGACGGCCATCGACCGCCACCCGGCCACCGGCCGGCCGCGCTTTTCCTTCCATCTCGAACCGCGCAGCTAAGGGAGACTTCCGTGCGCCAAACCCTCGTTCTCGCCCCGCTCTTCGCCCTCGCCGCCACTGGCGCCTTCGCCTCCGGTTTTCCCGTCACCGTCAAAAGCTGTAACCGTGACGTTACCTTTGAGGCGGCGCCGAGCCGCGCCGTCTCCAACGACGTCAACCTCACCGAGATGATGCTGGCCCTTGGGCTCACCGGCTCGATGGCCGGCTATACCGGCGTCTCCGAATGGAAGACCCTCGACGAGACGCTGCGCGCCGGCGTCGCCGAACTGCCGGAGCTGTCGCCCGACTACCCGACCAAGGAAGTGCTGCTCGGCGCCGACGCCGATTTCTATTTCGCCGGCTGGAACTACGGCATGAAGGTCGGCGGCGAGATCACACCCGAGACCCTCGCCCCGTTCGGCGTGGCGGTCTACGAGCTCACCGAGAGCTGCATCCACATCATGGACAAGCCCAAGGCCTCGATCGACGATCTCTATGTCGACCTGCTCAATCTCGGCAAGATCTTCGGGGTCGCCGAGCGCGCCGAAGCGCTCGTTGCCGGTTACCGATCCGAACTCGCCGCCTTCACTGCGAGCCTGCCGAAAACCGGCAACCCGCCCAAGGTGTTCGTCTACGATTCCGGCGAGGAAAAGCCCTTCACCGCCGGCCGCTACGCCATCCCCACGGCGCTCATCGAAGCGGCCGGCGGCACCAACATCATGGACGACGTGGAGTCGAGCTGGGTCGAGATCGGCTGGGAGCCGGTGATCGAGCGCAACCCCGACATCATCGTCATCATCAACTATGGCGAAGTCACCGCCGAGCAGAAGGCCGAGTTCATGCGCAGCACCCCGGCATTCCAGGACATTCCGGCAGTAAAGCATAACCGTTTCGTTACGCTTCAATATGTCGAGGCGACGCCGGGCCCGCGCAACATCGCGGCGATCAAGCACCTGGCTGCAGCGTTCGCGGAGTAGGCAACGCCGGCGCGGACTGACCCCCACCCTGTCCCCTCACACAGATATCGAGGCCGTCGTCTCCCTCCCCCTGTTTGAGGGGGAGGGGACAGGGGTGGGGGTCAGCCCGCTCCGGCCGTCCAAGGTAGCTAGTCAGGCCCATGTCCCACCGCCACCTCGCCGGCCCCCGCCACGCCCTCATCCACGCCACCCCCGTGCTGGTGGCCGGCCTTGCCGCGCTTCTCCTCATCACCGGTCTCGTCGCGGTCAGCGTCGGGGCCATCGCCATTCCGCTCGAGACCGTGTGGTCGGTGGTGGCCCATCATCTCGCCCCCGGCAGTGTCGAGGTCACCTGGTCGGCCGGACGCGACAACATCGTCTGGGAGGTCCGGCTGCCCCGCGTCATCCTCGGCGCCATAGTCGGTGCCAGCCTGGCGCTGGTCGGCGCCGCGCTGCAATCGGTTACCCGCAACCCCCTCGCCGATCCGCATCTGCTCGGCATTTCCTCGGGCGCGGCTCTCGGCGCCATCATCGTGCTGCTGCATACCGGCATGTTCCTCGGCCTCGCCACCGTGCCGATCTTCGCCTTCGGTGGTGCACTGCTCAGCACCGCCCTCGTCGTCGGCGTCGCCAACCTCACCCGCTCCACCGATGCCAGCCGGCTGATCCTGGCCGGCGTCGCCGTGAGCTTCATCGTCACCTCGGGCGGCAGCCTCGCCATTTTCCTCGGCGATCCCCGCGCCGCCCACACGGTGATCTTCTGGATGCTGGGTGGGCTGGGGCTCTCGACCTGGGCGCAACTGCCCTACCCGCTTGTCGCGCTCCTCGCCTGCGGCGCCTACCTGATCGCCAAGGCCCGCAACCTCAACGCCATGACGCTGGGTGACGAGAGCGCCACCGCGCTCGGCATTCCCGCCAGTCGTTTCCGCATGGCCGTATTCGTCGTCTCGGCCCTGCTCACCGGCGCCGCCGTTGCCTTTTCCGGCGTCATCGCCTTTGTCGGCCTGATGATCCCGCACATCGTCCGCCTGGTGGTCGGTGGCGACTATCGCCGGGTGCTGCCGCTCTCGGCGCTGCTCGGCGCCATCTTCCTCGTCCTCGCCGACATGCTGGCCCGCACCATCATCCCACCGCAGGACCTGCCGATCGGCATCATTACCGGCCTCGTCGGCGGCGGCTTCTTCATCCTGCTGCTGCGGCGCAGGACGCGTACTGCTTGACAGCTGTCGGCTTCCGTCGTATTCAACATATACGTTGATCAACATGGATGTTGAATATGCCTGCCATCGCCACCGACCCGCTCAGCACCACGCTCTCGGCCCTTGCCGATCCGACGCGCCGCGCGCTGCTGGCCCGGTTGAGCGAAGGCGAGGCGACGGTCAACGAACTGGCCGAACCGTTCGACATCACCCTGCAGGCCGTGTCGCGCCACCTCAAGGTGCTCGAAAGCGCGGGCCTGATCAGCCGCGGTCGTGAAGCGCAGTGGCGGCCTTGCAAGCTCGAGACCGCGCCACTGCAGCAGGTCGACGGCTGGCTCGCCCGCTACCGCATGTTCTGGGAAGGCAGCTTCGACAAGATGGGAGCCTACCTCGACGAGATCACCAAGGGAGACGACAATGGCCGCAAGAACTGATGCCCTGAAGCTGCGCGACGACGAGCTGTTCATCAGCCGCAGCTTCGATGCGCCACTATCGATCGTCTGGCGCATGTGGCAGGAGCCGGAGCACATGATCCGCTGGTGGGGTCCCGAGGGCTTCACCGTCACCGATCTCGCCTCCGACTTCCGCCCCGGCGGCGCCTGGCGTGTCGGCATGACCTCGGCGATGTTCCCCAAGAGCTGGTCGAGCGGCAATTACCTCGAGATCGAGCCACACCGCCGGATCGTCCTCAGTTTCGCCTGGGATGAAGGGGCCGGCGATACCGTCCCCACCACCATCACCGTCCAGTTCGAGGAACGGGCCGGCCGCACCACCCAGCACTTCCACCAGACCCCGTTCACCTCCGTCGCCTCGCGGGACAGCCATGTCGGCGGCTGGAACTCGCTGTTCAACAAGCAAGAAAAGTACGCCGCGGCTTTGGCCAAGGGCGTGCAACTGCCGCAGCTGACTTGATCCCTTACCAGCGCTGGTGCGTGCTGCCCCCCTCCCCTGTCCCCTCCCCCTAAACAAGGGGAGGGCGACCAGAACACGACCGCAAGTGGGAGCGTCTCCCTCCCCTTTCCGGGACGCTACCGCGTCCCTAGGGGGAGGGATCAAGGGTGGGGGTCAGCATGCACCAGCCTCTCAGCCAGAAAGCCCACGAAATGCTGCTCGCCAACAAGACCGCCATCATCCACGGTGCCGCCGGCAAGATCGGCTCCGCCACCGCCCGGCAATTCGCTGCCGACGGCGCCCGGCTGTTCCTCGCCGGTCGTACTCTCGCCAAGGTCCAGGCGCTGGCCGACGAAATCAACGCCAATGGCGGCACGGCCGACGCCGCCGAGGTCGATGCGCTCGACGAAGCCGCGGTCGGCGCCCATGCCGATGCCGTCGCCGCCAAGGCGGGCCGCATCGACGTGACCTTCAACGCCGTATGGATCCGCGGCGACCTGCAGGGCACCCGCGTCATCGACATGCCCACCGAGGACGTACTGACCCCGATCACGGTCGGCGCGCGCACCCACCTCCTCACCGCCATCGCCGCTGCCCGCCACATGGTGAAACAGGGCTCCGGCGTCATCCTCACCCTGTCATCCACCGGCGCGCATCTCTCCGGCCGCGATCAGATGAAGCACCATGCCGGTGGCTTCGGCGTTGCCTGCTCCACCATCGAGGCGCTGTCGCGCACGCTGGCCGGCGAGCTCGGACCGCACGGCGTCCGGGTCGTCTGCCTGCGCTCCGAAGCCATCCCCGAGACCTGGACCATCGAGCCGCAGCATGCCGCGTTCGTCGCCGAGATCAAGGCCTACATGACCGCAGGCACCATCCTCGGCCGCATGACCACACTTGCCGAGCTAGCCAACGCCGCCGCCTTCGCCGCCTCGGATCGCGCCAGCGCGATGAGCGGCGCCATCATGAACCTCACCTGCGGCTCGGTGATGGACGCCGACTGAGCCAGTCAAATCCCGGCATTATTCTGTGCTGCAAATAATGCGCAGCGCCATACTTGCTTGCAGTCGCCCCTGCTGACATTATCCGCCTCCGGTTACTCTGTTTATCTCTGAATATTCAGCCTCGGGGGCGGATGTTATGGGTGACAGTTGGCAGAATGTTGCGTTGCGGACCCTGCATCCCAAGCTGCGAATGTTCGCCAACTGCAATGCCGACGTCAGTTCCGCCAAGTCCGAGGTGCAGGCGGCGCTACGCGTCACCACCGCGGCGGTGGCCAACTCCACGCCGCCGCTCGCCACCGCGCTGGCGCCTGCCGAGGCGCCGCGCCGCGGGACCGCCAAGCAACACGGCGTCGACGTGCTGAGCCAGCGCGACGCGGTCGAGGTCAGCGTCTTCGTCCGCGCCACCGACAGCCTGCCGCCGGTCCCCGGCCAGCAGACCCTGCGCGGCATGGGCACCCGCCACATGACGCTCGACGAGGCCGACAACCTGGCGCGTGACGGCAGCACCATCTTCATCGAGCCGGCCGACGCGCTGAAACTGCCGCGTCCGATCAAGGGCAGCGCCGGCAGCTCCGCCCCTGCCCTGCGCGCGCCCGGCACCTCCACCGCCGATCTCGGCGACGGCCAGGGCATGCTCATCGGCATCATCGATGTGGAGGGTTTCGACTGGACCCATCCCGATTTCCTCGATGCAAATGGCCAGACCCGCTTCGTCAGCATCTGGGATCAGGGAGCGCGGGAAGGTCGCAACCGCAAGGGCATGAAGCGCGGCCGCGTCATCACTGCGGCGGCCATGCAAGCCGCCATCGCCGATGCCGCAGTCGTGCATGTCTCGCCGCACGATCTCGAGCCGCAGTCGCAGATGCTGGTCGGCTCGCATGGCACGCACGTCGCCTCGATCGCCGCCGGCAATAGCGGGCTTTGCCCGAAGGCCGACATCGCCGCCGTGCTGATCGCCCTGCCCGAGGACGAGATCGACCGGCGCACCTCGTTCTACGATTCCACCAGCCTGCTCGATGCGGTCTATCATCTGCTCGAACTGGCCGGCGAGCGGCCGATCTCGATCAACATCAGCCTCGGCACCAACGGCCACGCGCATGATGGCTCCAGCATCCTCGATCGCTGGATCGATGCCTTGCTCACCGAGCCCGGCCGCTCTATCGCGATCGCCGCCGGCAATGCCGGGCAGGAGCGTCCGGAGGCGCCCGACGACCTCGGCTACATGATGGGCCGCATCCATGCGAGCGGCAAAATCGATGCCCAGGGGCTCGACCACATTCTCGAATGGCAAGTGGTCGGCGACCGGATCAAGGACGCTTCGGAAAACGAGCTGGAGATCTGGTACGAGCCGCAGGACCGCTTCGCCATTTCCATCCGCCCGCCCGACGGCGACTGGATCGGCCCGATCCTGCCCGGCCAATACCTCGAAAACCTCCAACTGCCCGACCGCACGCTGATCTCCGTCTACAACGAGCTGCATCACCCGACCAACGGCGCCAATTACATCGCCGCCTACCTGACGCCCTTCTTCGCACCCGATGTGATCGTCGGCATCCCCGCCGGCACGTGGCAGATCAAGCTGCATGGCCTCGTCATCCGCGACGGCGCCTTCCACGCCTGGATCGAGCGCGACGACCCGGCCGATCTCGGCGACGGCAGCTTCTTCTGGCCGTCGTTTTTCACCGAGGCCTCGCATGTCGACACCTCCTCGGTCAGCGCCCTCGCCTGTGGCCAGCGCATCGTCTCGGTCGCCAATCTCGACGAAGTCCGCCGCCGCGCCCATATCACCTCGAGCCAGGGCCCGACCCGCGATGGCCGGCCCAAGCCCGACATCACCGCGCCCGGCACCGAGATCGTCGCCGCCAACGGCTTCGGCGATCCCGACGCTCCGTGGATCGCCATGACCGGCACCAGCATGGCGAGCCCCTATGTCACCGGCGTTATCGGCCTGATGCTCGCCGCCGAGCCGACGCTCACTGCCGCGCAGATCCTGGGGATCATCCGGGCCACTGCGCGGCCGCTCCCCGGCGCCACCTATCGATGGGCCAACGATCTCGGCTTCGGCGTCATCTCTCCCGCGGCCTGCGTCGCCGAGGCGCGACGGGCGCTGCACCGCACCGAACTGAAGAGCGCCGTGTCGTCAGGCGCGGCGGCGGCCCTGCCCGCTGGCGCCCCCATGGCAGCCCCGGCACGTCGCCGGGTTGCTCCGAAGCCTTCGCAGACCCGCCGTCCACCCTCGAGGCTCGCGCCATGAAGATCACCCTGCTGCCGTCGGAGAAGGGCGATTGCCTGCTGATAGAAGCCGGTGCGGTCAACATCCTCGCCGATGGCGGCATGCCTGGCTCCTATGTCGACGAGGTGCGCGGCTTCCTCGGCAAATGGGCCGAAACCCCCGGTCATGAGCTCGACCTGGTCTACGTCTCGCATGTCGACCAGGATCACATCGCCGGTGTGCTGCAGCTGCTCGAGGACACCGTGCTGTGGCGGGTGTACCAGCACAAGCTGGACCACGGTCAGCCGGCGACCAAGCCGGCGTTCAAGCGGCCACCCAAAGTCAAGCGCATCTGGCACAACGCCTTCAAGACCATGGTCGATGAGTCCGAAGCCATCGGCAGCGTGCTAGCCGCGCGCGCCAACAGCCTGTCGAGCTCCACCAACCTGTCGCTGCTGCGGCTCGCCGCTGCTTTCCGCTCGGTCGCCAACTCGATTCCCGAGGCGATCAAGGTGTCGCGCCGTATCGCCGCCGACCAGCTCGACATTCCGCTCAACGGCGAGTTCGACAAGCTCCTCGCCATGGTGCGTGGCCAGGAGATGATCAGCCTCGCCGCCGGCAGCTCGCTCGAAATCCGCGTCATCGGCCCGTTCCCGGCCGATCTCGAAAAGCTGCGCAAGTACTGGAAGAACTGGCTGGCCAATGCCGAGAACGCCTCGAGCGTCGCCAAGCTCGAGGCCTGGCTCGAGGACAATGAAGGCCCCCTCCCCACCGGCTTCGGCGTCTCCATCGACGACGAGCTCGGCCACCGCAAGGATGTCACCGAGCCCAACCTCGCCTCGCTGATGCTGCTGCTCGAAGAGCCCAAAGCCGCCGGCCGCGTTACCCGCGTGGTGATGACCGGCGACGGCCACGCCACCGATATCCTCGCCGGCCTCACCCATCACGGCCGCCTCGCCGATGGCGAAGGCCTGCACGTCGACGTGCTCAAACTCCAGCACCACGGCTCCGAGCACAATCTCGACCGCAACTTCGTCAAGC
>JAEUMC010000868.1 GCA_016793415.1 Devosia sp.
CTGCCGCTCGAAGTGCGGATCGTGCCCACCTATGCCATTGCCGCCAATGCGCTGCTGCCGTTCCAGGTGATCCTCGATATGCTGGGGATCAGCTGGCTGGTGCAGGCGGCGAGCGGCATAGAGGTGTCGCTCAACTGGAACCTGCTCAACTCCTATACCGGCCTGATCCTGCCGCTGGTCGCCACAGCGACCGGTACCTTCCTCTACCGGCAGTTCTTCATGACCATCCCGGACGAGCTGGTCGAAGCCAGCAAGATGGATGGGGCGCACCCGATCGAGTTCTACTTCGATGTGCTGCTGCCGCTGAGCCGCACCAACCTGCTGGCGCTCGCCACCATCATGTTCGTGGGCAGCTGGAACCAGTATCTGTGGCCGCTGCTGATCACCACCGACCGGGCCAATTTCGGCACCGTGGTGATGCAATTGAAGGCCCTGATCCCGGCGCAGAACGGTACGCCCGACTGGAATGTCACCATGGCCGGCGCCCTCATCATCATGCTTCCGCCACTGCTCATCGTTGCGTTCATGCAGCGCTGGTTCGTGCGTGGCCTCATTTCCCGCGACAAGTGACCGGAGATAGTTCGATGTCCCAGATTTCCATCAAGGGCGTGAAGAAGGTCTACCAGAAGACCGAAGTGATCCACGGCGTCGACGTCGCCATCGAAGCGGGCGAGTTCGTCGTCATCCTCGGGCCTTCGGGCTGCGGCAAGTCCACGCTGCTGCGGATGATCGCCGGGCTCGAGGAGATCTCCGCAGGCGAGATCTCGATCGGCGGCAAGGTGGTCAACCAGCTCGAGCCGCGCGAACGCGGCTGCGCCATGGTGTTCCAGAACTATGCGCTCTACCCGCATATGACGGTGCGCCAGAATATCGGCTACGCGCTGAAGGTAGCCAAGGTTGCCAAGGCCGAGCGCGATGCGCGCGTCATGGCGGTGGCAAAGTCGGTGTCGCTCGAGCCCTTCCTCGAACGCCGGCCAGGTGAACTCTCGGGCGGGCAGCGGCAGCGCGTCGCCATGGCCCGCGCCATGGTGCGCGAGCCGAAAGTGTTCCTGTTCGACGAGCCGTTCTCCAACCTCGATGCCAAGCTCCGCGTCGCGATGCGGGCGGAAGTTCGGCGGCTGCACCGCGATCTCGGTGTCACCTCGGTGTTCGTGACGCACGACCAGACCGAGGCGATGACGCTGGCCGACAAGTTGATCATCATGAATGCCGGCAAGGTCGAGCAGATCGGCAAGCCGACCGAGGTTTACAACAACCCGGCAAGCCGGTTCGTCGCCGACTTCATCGGTTCGCCTGCGATGAATCTGTTCGAAGGCGAGTTCGACGCCGAGGGGCATTTCGTCCATGGCGCCGGCGGCCGGATGAATGTCAGCCAGCTCAACGGCGTGCGCGTCCCCGGCCGCAAGGTGGTGCTGGGGGTGCGGCCCGAAGGGGTGCGCCGCACCGGCGCCGATGCGCAGGGCGCCATCCCGGCGGTGGTCGACTATGTCGAAGAGCTGGGCGCTTCGCGGTTGATCCATGCCGACGCCAATGGCAGCCGCATCGTGGCGCTCGACAACGACACCGCCGAGATCAAGTCCGGCACGCCGGTGCATCTGAGCCTCGCCGACAGCGCGCTGCACCTGTTCTCGCTCGAGGATGGGCGACGCATCTCGCACTGAGCCATCCCGAACAACGGAGAGATTTCATGAGCAACATCATTGCCACCGGCTTCAATGTCGGCTCGGACAACGGCGAGTTCGCCACGCTTGAAGCCGATATGCGGGCGCTTGCCGAGATGGGCGTCGACACGGTCGAAATCGGCATCACCAGCCTCGACCTGGTTGCCGGCGGCCGGATCATCAAGGAGCGGCACGAGGCGCTGCTGGCGCTGACCCGCCAGTTCGATTTCCGCTACACCGTGCACGGGCTAGTGTCGTCCAACTTCATGGACCCGGTGACGCAGCGCTACCAGATCGATGCCGCCAAGGCGCTGGTGGAAGTTTCCAATTCGATCGGCGCCGGCATCCTCGTCCAGCACAGCGGGAACCTCAGGGCCGAGGCGATTGCCGACTGGGCCGGCGCCGATGTGCGGGAGCGCGAGGCGCTCACCGAGCTGGCCGATTTCGCCCGCCCGCATGGGGTGCGCATCGCGCTCGAGAACATCTTCACCACCGAGCTCGGCCAGTATCGGCAGACCCCGACCGAGGTGGCCGAGACGGTGAAGGCGGTGAACCACCCCAACGTCGTGGCGCTGATCGACTTCAGCCACGCCTATATCGAGTCCACCTTCAAGGGCCTCGATTTCCGCGCCGAGATCCGCGCCATGGCGCCGGTTGCCGGGCACCTGCACCTGCACGATTCCTTCGGCCGCCCGCAGGGCTTCTACAAGCCGTTCCATCCGGCCGAGAACACCGCGATGGGGATCGGCGACCTGCACATGCCGCTCGGCTGGGGTGATATCGCCTGGGACGAGATCTTCGCCGAGCTGAGCTTTTTGCCCGACACCGTGGCGATGATGGAGATCGGCCGCCGCTATCGTCGCGAACAGCCCGAGAGCCTGGTGCGTGCCAAGGCGTTGAGCGGGCTGAGCGAGGCTGAGGCAATCGCGGCGGAGTGAGCCTGGCCGAGCCCCGCGCTCGGAGCGCTAAGTCATCTCGCGCGGCTGCTCGGCGTCGCGCGGGGCCTGCTGGCGCAGCACCAGCACCAGGCCGACCAGCGCGATGATGCCGCCCGCCGCCATGCGGAGGTCAAAGCCTTCGCCGAGCAGCACGATGCCCATCAGCACTGTCATCAGCGGCGTCATCAGGCCGAGTGGGGCGACGATCGAGGCCGGGTAGCGCTGCAGGATGCCCAGGTAGAGCGTGGTGGCGAGCAGTGTCACGGCCAGCACCGAGAAGCCGAGGCCGGCGAGGAACGGCCAGCCGGCACTGAGGCTTGCCGTCACCGGGGTGGTTTCGGCGAGTAGCGAGTAAGCCAGCATCGGCGGCGCCGAGACGAAGGCAGTCCAGGCCTGCATGGTCAGCGGTTTTATGGCGCCATAGCGCTTCAGCAGCACCTGGCCGAGCGAGATGGCAATGGCCGAGACGAAGGCAAACAGCAGCCCGAGGCTGACGCTGGCGCCTTCGCCGTCCCACATCACCAGGATCACCCCGCCCAGTGCCAGCCCAATGCCGACGCCACGAGCGAGGCCGACCTGCTCGCCGAGCAGCAGCACCGAGAGCAGCGCCGTGATCGGGATCGCTGTCTGCAGCACGATCGAGACGCTCGACGAGGTGGCCTGCGACAGCCCGAGAAACATCAGGCCGAAATGGCAGGCACCCATCAGAAAGCCAATGCAAAGGATCGGCAGCAACGGCCGAGGCAGCGGTCGGAGCAATGGCGAGAGGATCGCCGCGACGATCAGGAAGCGGGCTGCGGCGTAGAAGATCGGGGCGACGCCGAATTCGGAGAACAGCACTCGGCTGACGATCAGGTTCAGGGCCCAGATCAGGCAGACGGCAGCATAGAGCAGGAGGTCGAGGGGGCGCATGGAAGCTCGGAGGGGATGACGCGAACGCGCCGATAGCGGGCATGGCACACGAGCGCCGATCTGCCAATGGGGCTTTGGTTTTGTCGGTCGAGCTGGTCTGTCAGTGTGCCAAGCACACATATCGTTCCCACGAGCCGCCGTTGCGCACCCGATACGCTCGCCCTACCTGTGTTGCGACAACAGGATCGCCCCTCATGGATGCCGAAACCCTCGCCTCGCCCAGTGCGCCAGCCGCCAGCGTGGCGATCAAGACCGAGATCGTGGTGATCGGCGCCGGGCAGGCGGGGCTCTCTTCGGCCTATCATCTGAAGCAGCGAGGGCTCGAAGCGGGGCGCGGTTTCGTCGTGCTCGACCAGTCGCCCGGGGCGGGCGGCGCCTGGCAGTTCCGCTGGCCGTCGCTGACGCTCAGCACCGTCAATCGGGTGCACGACCTGCCTGGGATGGCGTTTTCCGACGCTGTCGATACCAGCAACGACACGGTCGAGGCCGCCGTCGCGGTGCCGCGCTATTTTGCGGCCTATGAGCAGCGCTTCGGGCTCAACGTCTACCGGCCGGTCACGGTGAAGGTGGTATGCCAGCGCGGCGAGCGCTTCCGGGTCGAGACCGACCGCGAGACGTTTTCGGCGCGCGGCATCATCAACGCCACCGGCACCTGGGAAACGCCGTACATTCCAGAGTATCCCGGGAGGGAGCTGTTCCAGGGACGGCAGCTCCATACCCGCGACTATCGCACCGCGGCAGAATTCGCCGGGCTGCACGTGGTGATCGTCGGCGGTGGGATTTCGGCGATTCAACTGCTCAACGAGATTTCCCAGGTGACCAGTACCACCTGGGTGACGCGGCGGCCGCTGCAGTTCCGCGACGGACCGTTCGACCAGGAGGCGGGGCGCGCGGCGGTGAAGCTGGTGGAGGATCGCGTCCGCCAGGGCCTGCCGCCGAACTCGGTGGTGTCGGTCACCGGCCTGCCGCGCTCGCCGTTGATCGAGGCGATGGAGGCGCGCGGGGTGCTGCGACGCTTGCCGATGTTCTCCGAGATCACCGAGAGCGGGGTGCGCTGGGAGGATGGCACGACACAGCGCGCCGATGTGATCCTCTGGTGTACCGGCTTCCGCTCGTCGCTTGACCATCTGGCGCCGCTGCTGCTGCGCGAGCCCTCGGGCGGTATCGTGATGGGCGGGCGGCTTGCGACAGAGGTGGTGAAGGAGCCGCGCGTCCATCTGGTCGGTTATGGTCCCTCGGCTTCGACCATCGGCGCCAACCGGGCAGGGGCGGCGGCGGCGAGCGAGTTGCTGGGGACGCTGGGGGTAGACTAGCCCGCACCGGACGTTCAATGACCCGCGTGCCCAGATGAAAAAGGGCGCGCCGAAGCGCGCCCAGTGGATCCGCCGACTTCTGGTTCGGTTACTTGGCGCAGATGCCTGCGTCTTCGAGGGTGCACAGGTCGAGGCCGGTGAACTTCGGATCCTCGACGGTTTCGCCCTTGATCAGGCTGATCAGGATATCGGGCGCCTCATTGCCCATCTGGTACGGCCGCTGGCCGATCTGGAAGTGGCTGCGGCCTTCGCGGAAGGCCTGGGCCTGCGGCGGCAGGGTGTCGCCGGCGATGATCACCAGATCCTTGGACTTCAGCCTGTCCATCACCTGGTCGGTGTTCTGGGCATAGGCCTGCGGGCCGAACTGGGCCCAGCCGCCCACCAGGATGAAGGCGTCGAGGTCGGGCTGCGCGGTGAAGATATCGGCCATCTGCTGGTTGGCAGTGGGGATATCGTCATTGGTGTAGGTCGGGCAGCCATCGGCTTCGGTCCAGCCGTTGGTGTTGTTGAGCTTTTCGGTGCCCTTGGCGCCGGCAATGGTATCGCGGAAGCCCGCGGCGCGCTCGTTGATGTTGGCGGCGGCGACGTTACCGAGCTGCATGCAGACGGTGCCGCCTTCCGGCTTGAGCTTCAGCAGCTCCTTGGCCATGCCGACACCCATGTCGTAGTTGTTGGTGCCGAAATAGGTCTTGCGCAGCGCCTTGTCCTCGGGGAGCAGGTCTGCGTCCACGGTGATGATCGGCATGGTCGGCGCGGCGGCCTTCAGCATGTTGGCCATGGCCGGAGCGTTGGACGGCGAAATGGCGATGCCGGCGACGCCCTTGCTGATCAGATCCTGCACGATCTGTACTTCGCCGGCTTCGTCCGAGCTCAGTGCCGGGCCGGTGTAGAGGCAGGTATATTCGCTGTCGGCGTGCGCGGTATTCCAGTCGGCGCAGCCCTGGCCCATCACCGTGAAGAACGGGTTGTCGAGCCCTTTGACGACGACGGCGAGGATTTTCTTGTCCTGCGCCACGGCACTGCCTGCGAGCGCGACGGCAAGGGCCGCGCCGGCAAGCACAAACGTAGTCTTACGCATAGTTATTCCTCCCTCGGGTTCAGTCCCGACCTGCTTTCCCGCAGGCCCTCCGTCGAGCGCGACTAACGTACCTCAACCGCGGGGGTCCCTGGCCGCCCGCTGCTACGTCTGCCGTCTCGATGAGCTCCTCATTGGCTTGGCGTGCGCCTTGTCTGAGCCGTCAGCTGGCGGCAGCGCTTCGCCTGTCGGGCCGGATACTGAGACGGCTCGTAACAATAGTCAATCGGGCTGATGCACGTGCACATTCAAGCGCTCCAAGTTATCAGATACGTTGATGAAGACGTTGGAAAGGTTGAGCAAACAGCAACGTTGCCGGCGTTTTTGTGGAGTTCGCGACGGATGCTCGAAGTCGATTGACGCTAGGCGCGTCATCCCGCATAGATTTGCCACGACATCTAGCGGAGGGCGGAGCCTTCCAGCCTTGGGAGGGGCAACGATGGCGGTTCTCGAGCTGGCGAGCATCGCCAAGCACTATGGTGCTATCACCGCGCTGACCGATATTTCACTGACGCTGAATGCGGGCGAAGTGGTCGGGCTGGTGGGCGACAACGGCGCCGGCAAGACGACGCTGGTCAAGATCATCGCCGGCAACTTCCATCCGTCCGAAGGCAGCATCAGCCTCGACGGGCAGGTGGTGCAGCTGCACGGGCCGAAAGACGCGCGCTCCAAGGGGATCGAGATCGTCTATCAGGACCTGGCGCTGACCGATAACCTGACGGCAGCCGCCAACATCTTCCTCGGCCGCGAGCTCACCACCATCGCCCGCACGCCTGAAGAAGCCGAGCTGCCGTTCAGCAAGCGGCGACGCGGCTGGCGGCTGTTCATGCCGGAAATCCTCGATTACGGCGCGATGTACAAGAAGGCGGGCGAACTGTTCGCCGAGCTGAAATCGGAAACGCGGCCGCGCGACCTGGTGCGACGGATGTCGGGCGGGCAGCGCCAGGCCGTCGCCATTGCCCGCACCCGGCTGTCCAACCCCAAGATCGTCCTGATGGACGAGCCGACCGCGGCGATCAGCGTGCGGCAGGTGGCCGAGGTGCTAAACCTGATCCGCCGGCTCAAGGAGCAGGGCATCGCGGTGGTGCTGATCAGCCACCGTATCCCCGACGTGTTTGCCGTATGCGACCGGCTGGTGGTGCTGAGGCGTGGCCGCAAGGTCGCCGACAAACGCGTCGCCGACTCGTCGCCCGAGGAAGTGACCGGATTGATCACCGGCGCGCTGCAGAGCGCCTGAGGAGTTTTGGCGAAATGACCACCGACACCTCGCTCAAGGACGCCATCGACCAGCAGACGCATCGCGGCTTCCTGCCATGGCTGATCAGCCGGCAGATCTTCTGGATCCTGTTGGCGGTGGTGATCGCCATCATCGCCATGATGCTGCTCACCAAGACCTTTGCGACGCCGCAGAACCTGTTCAACGTCACCCGCAACTTCGCCTTTGTCGGCATTGTCGGGCTGGGGATGACGGCGGTGATCATTACCGGCGGCATCGACCTGTCGGTCGGCGCCACGGTGCTGATCTCGGCCATGGTGACCACCCTGATCATGCATGCCGGGTTGCCGATCACCCTGGCGTTGCCGGCGGCGATCGCCGCCTCGCTGTTGGTCGGGCTGATCAACGGCGTGCTGATCGCGGTGGCCGGCATGCCGGCCTTCGTCGTCACCCTGGGGATGATGTCGATCGCCCGCTCGATCGGCATGGTGATGAGCAACAATGCGCTGATCTACGAGTTCGGCCCGGATCAGCCGATCCTGTTCGCCATCGGCGGCGGCTCGGTGACTTTGGGCGGACTGCCCATTCCCAACCCGCTGATCGTCATGGTGATCCTGGCGCTGATCACCGGGTTTGCGCTGCGCTGGACCCGCTGGGGCCGCCACCTCTACGCCATTGGCGGCAACGAGAAGGCGGCGGTGCTGACCGGTGTGCCGGTGAAGGCGGTGAAGGTCTCGGTCTACATGTTCGTGGCGTTCTGCGCCGGGATTACCGGGTTCCTCGAAACCGGCTGGCTCGGCTCGGTAACCACCGGGCTCGGCACCGGGCTCGAGCTCACGGTGATCGCCGCGGCGGTGATCGGCGGCGCCAACCTGGCCGGCGGTTCGGGCACGGCACTCGGCGCCGTGGTCGGCGCGGCGCTGATCGAAATCATCCGCAACTCGCTGACGCTGCTCGGCATCAGCACGTTCTGGCAGGGCACCTTCGTCGGGGCGTTCATCGTGCTCGCGGTGGCCTTCGACCGGCTGCGCAACAAGGAAATCGGGGAGTAGCTCCCGATCACGAATTCCCGCCGCCGGACGCAGCGGCGGGATGGCACCGTTCTCTCTTGGTGCCGGGTTGAGATACGTACCTCAGCTTCGACGGAAGCAGACGAGCCGGTACAGGCCGGGAGGACGGGGTACGAGACGAAACCAACAGCGCCGCCGCTGGCGGCCAGGGAGGAATGATGAAGAGCCTAGTCAGTATCGCGGTTCTCGTGACCGCCGGTGTGATGCTCGTCGGCGGCGCCGTCGCGCAGGAGAAGAAACAACTCGCCTTCGTCGTCAACGCCTCGTCCGACTTCTGGAAGCTGGCGGAAGCCGGGGTGAAGAAGGCACAGGCCGAGCTGCCCAACTATGAACTGCAATTCCGCTATCCGGCGCAGGGTACCGCGGCGCTGCAGAATGCGCTGATGGACGACCTCGTCGCCGCCGGCACCGATGCGATCATGATCTCGTCGGCTGATCCGAAGAACTCGATCGATGCGTTCAACCGCATTGCCGCGCAGGTGCCGCTGTTCACCACCGATTCCGACGCTCCGGCCTCGAACCGGCTCGCCTATCTGGGCTCGTCCAACACGCTGGCCGGCGTGCAGGCAGGCGAAGAGATGGTCAAGGCGCTGCCCAATGGCGGCAAGTGCATGGGCTTTGTCGGCTTCCTCGGTGCCGACAACGCGGTCGAGCGCATCGCCGGCTTCCGCCAGGCCATCGAAGGCAAGGGCATCGAGCTGGTCGACGTGCGCGGCGACGACGTGGACTTCACCAAGGCCCGCACCAATGTCGACGACGTGCTGGTGGCCAACCCCGAGATCAACTGCATGGTCGGGTTCTATTCGTACAACCCGCCCAAGATCTACGAGGCGCTGCAGGCGGCGGGCAAACTCGGCGCCATCACCGTGGTGGCGTTCGACGAAGACCCGGTGACGCTGGGTGCGGTGAAGGAAGGCTCGTTCGCCGCCACCATCGTGCAGCAGCCGTTCGAATGGGGCTACCAGGGCATGAAGCTGATGGCCGCCTATCTCGAAGGCGACAAGTCGGGCATCCCCGAGGACAAGCTGATCATCGTGCCGACGGCGGTGATCAACAAGGACAATGTCGACGCCTTCTCGGCCGACCTCAAGGCCAAGATCAGCGGCAACTGACAAGCGAGGCGGGCGCGGGCGACAGGGGCTGTCGTCCGCGCTCCGCAGTGCTAGCGTTCGAGCGGGAACGCGCGGGGAGGTGGAATGCTCGATAGCCGCGATCAAGAAGCGCCCACGCGGCCCTTCCTGAAGCTCACCAGCGTTCGCAAGACCTACCCGGGCGTGGTGGCGCTCGCCGGTTTCGACATGCTGGTCAGGGCGGGTGAGGTGATCGGCCTCGTCGGCGAGAACGGCGCCGGCAAATCGACGCTGATGA
>JAEUMC010000874.1 GCA_016793415.1 Devosia sp.
TGGCGAAGCCCTCCGGCTCATCGCCGACAAAGCTCTCGAAGCTGAAGCTCCTGCCGCCATCGCGGGTCCGCGCCGCAAAGATCCGGCCTTCGTCGCCATTGGCCTTCACCGCAGTCAGCAGGAAAAGCGCGTCATGCTGGCCGAGCGGCACGATGTCGGTGCGGGCCGAGACGCCCGGCAGGCCGAAATCGCCGAGCCGGTACGGTCCCTGCCAGCTCCTGGCGCGATCGCGGCTGACATAGAACCAGCTGATCGAGCCACGATCGAGCCCGGTGC
Source organism: Devosia sp. (assembly GCA_016793415.1). GTDB lineage: Bacteria > Pseudomonadota > Alphaproteobacteria > Rhizobiales > Devosiaceae > Devosia_A. The sequence continues at coordinate 277 of JAEUMC010000874.1, forward strand.
GGGCGCACATCACGATGGTCTCGGGGTCAGTGAAATCGATCGGCTGGTCGAGCACCGGGATGTCGCGCTCGACCACGATATTGGGCTGGCTCTGCAAGGCCTCGATCACGTGTTCGTCGCCCGACAGCGACGTGCCGCCGGGGATCGTGCCGGTGAACGGCTCGTCATGCCAGGTCAGCCCGCCATCGAAGCTGCGGGCCTGCCGACCGATGAACGGCCGGGTCTTGTCGCGGGCATGGAGGCTCTCCTGTTCGCCGCGAAACCCCTGCGAGAACACCACCACCACTTCGTCGCCCCAGATCCACATGCCGTAATTGGCCGGCCAGGCAACGAACTCACCCGCCTTGCGGTAGATTTCGAGGTGCTGGGTCATGGTCAAATCTCCGTCGGGCCCAAGCGAGGGCCGGGTCGCAATGCGAGGGTGGAAGCGTCAGCCCTTGACGCCGCTGGTGACCGCGCCGTCGATGACGTAGCGCTGTGCGAACAGGAACACGATGATGACCGGCAGCGTAATCAGCGTCGCCATCGCCATCACCACGTTCCAGCGTGCATCGGGCCCGCTCTGCAGGAGCTGCAGGCCGATCTGCAGCGTCGCCATTTCGCGCTGCGAAGTGAGGATCAGCGGCCAGATGAAATCGTTCCAGGCGCTCTGGAAGCTCAGCACCCCGAGCACTGCCATAGCCGGGCGCGCCAGCGGCAGCAGGATGCGCCAGAAGATGGTGAAGGTCTTGGCCCCGTCGAGCCGCGCCGATTCCTCGTACTCGACCGGAATGCGCGAGAAGAACTGCCGCATCATGAAGATGCCGAACGGCGTCGCCGCCGTGGGGAGGATCATCCCCCAATAGGTGTTGAGCAACCCGGTGCCGCCATTGCCCAGCCAGTCATTGCCGCCGGCGAACGGGATGCGCTGCACGATCAGGAAGACCGGCACGATCTGGCTCTGCGCCGGCACCATCAACAGGCCGACGACCAGCGCGAAGATCAGGTTCTTGCCCTTGAACTGCATGCGCGCGAGCGCATAGCCGGCGAGCGCGCAGAACACCATGTTCGAGGCGGTCGAACCGAGCGCGAACACCAGGCTGTTGATCAGCTGCCGCCCGGTATCCGGACCGGCGATGGCGTCGATATAGTTCTGCCAGACGAGGCTGTTGGGGATGAAGTTGGGCGGAAACTGGAAGGTCTCTGCATCGGTCTTGAACGAGGTCGAGACCATCCACAGGAACGGCGTGATCGTCGCCAGCGCCGCAAAGATCAGCAAGCCGTAGCCGATCGCCCGCTCGGCCAGCGGCCACCAGCGCTGCTGGAACGACACCGCGGGAACGGCCGGCGCGGCGGATTGCGCGATGTCGCTCATGCCTCACCCCGGCGCATGATCTTGGTGCCGATGATCGAAAACAAGAGGATCGCGAGGAACAGCACGGTCGACATCGCCGCCGCATAGCCGAACTCGGTATAGCCGAAGGCGGTCTGGTACATCTGGAACACGATGGTTTCGGTGGAGCCGAGCGGCCCGCCATTGGTCATCACGTAGATCGCGCCGAACACCTGGAAGGTCTGCACGATCAGGATGATCATCAGGTAGAAGGTGACGTTGCTGAGCATCGGCACGGTGATGCGGAAAAAGATGTCCTTGGTCTTGGCGCCGTCGAGCCGCGCCGCCTCGTAGATATCCTTGGGGATATCCTGGAGGCCCGCCAGGTAGATGATCATCGCGGTGCCGAAATCGCGCCAGATCGCCATGACGATCAGCGAGGTCATCGCGAGGTTCGGGCTCTGCAGCCAGGGCTGTGGCGGCAGTCCGAGCTGCGTCAGCGTGCCGTTGATCGGCCCCGAATAGGGTTCGTAGACATACATCCACACCACCGCCGCGGCGATCAGCGAGGTCAGCACCGGCAGGTAGAAGATGGTGCGAAAGACGATGCGGCCGCGCAGCTTGCCATTGAGCGCCACCGCCGCGAGCAGCCCCAGCGCCATGGTCGGCAGCGTCACCCCGACGGTGTAGTAGGCGGTGTTCCCTACCGCCTGGCGGAACCGGCTGTCCGACACCAGTTTGATGTAGTTGTCGAACCAGACGAAGTTGGTCGGCCGCAAAAACGAGATATCGGTGAGGCTCATCACCACTGTCGCTGCCGCGGGAAGCAGCAGCGACAGGAACAGGATGATCAGGGCCGGCGTCAGGAAGGCGTAGGCGCTCCAGTTCTGCGTGAAGCCTTGTGGCCGTCGGGCCAGTGCCGTGCTCGATTGCAGCGCCATACGCGTCGTCCTTCTTAGCGGCCGAGAACCGCGATCACTTCGGCTTCGGCAGCCTTC